>CAYQTV010000009.1:0-12780 GCA_964420525.1 uncultured Nitrososphaerales archaeon
AACCCGAGGTAGATGGTTGTATCGTTGATCGCTTACACTTCCCCATGTTAGCTGTCGGAGATAGGAGCAATTTCCTTAAGGGTAGAGACGATGGGATATGTTCAATAGGCTTTATGAAGCCTTCGGAGCGGAGCTGTGGTTATACTATACGAAAATGGGGGTTGAGGCTGGAAGGAATAGGGTTGAGAAGGCTAGGTCTGTTTGCGAGTTGCCCACCGAGAACCTACTAGATCTGATCTCAGCCGAGAAGGCGGCCGAGGGATGGGGGATAGCGGAGATAGTAGAGCTGGATTAAAGAAGAGGGTAGCGGTTATAAAGGTCAATCGGTTAACGAAATAGAATGTGTAGCGGAGGAGATCCTCAATGCACCTTTAAATGCGAAACCTCCGTTAACCCCAGAACTTCTCTATAACTTCGTTCGAGGGCTTAGGAGTTAAGTACGATGTTAGAACGTAGACGATAACGGCTATAGCTAGGGACGGAACGATTGGATACATATCGTAAAACCTACTTCCGTATATCGAATACAATACGATGAACGTTGAAATGCCGGTTAACATGCTTCCTATAGCTCCGTACTTATTCCCCCTCTTCCAGTAGAGCCCTAGAACTAGGGGTATTAAGAAGCAGGATTCAAGCCCTCCTAAAGCGAATAGGTTTATCCATAGAACTAAACCTAACTTCAAGTAGGAGAGGATTAGTATGAGAAGCCCTAGCGCGATCGTACAAGATATAGATAGGGCTTTTATCTTCCTCACGCCTACATGCGGATTTACGTACCTTTGATATACGTCCCTAATAACCGTTGAGCTCATAAGCAGTAATTGGGAATCTACCGTTGACATTATGGCCGCTAGGGGGCCTGCTAGCACTACTCCAGCTAAGATAGGGGGAGCTAGCTCTATAGCTAGGAGAGGGATAGCTAGCTCTCTATCCTTCAACCCTGGAGGAAGGTAGTAAGCCGAGAAAACCCCTAGCAAGTGCATTCCCAAAATCAACCAGCCAATTACCGCGGTTCCTATAACCATGCCTCTATGCAAAGCCCTCGAATTTTCGTAGCTCAGGGCTCTGACGGATACGTAAGGCAGGCCTACTACTCCAATACCTACGAGAACCCAAAAGGTGCTTACCCATAGAGGGGTTAAAACGCCGTTAGGGCCGAAGGGCGTAACTAATCCGGGGTTTAAGCTATAGAGATGCTTGGAGATGTTCTCAACTCCTCCAGCTTCCAATACGGCTAAGCTAAATAGGATAGCCGTACCGATGAACATTACGATTCCCTGGAGCGTATCCGTAAAGGCCACCGCTCTAAACCCTCCTATGGTCGTGTACACGAAGACCGTTACGGCGAACAGGAGCACGCCGTATTCGTAAGGTAAACCCGTTATAGCTTGGAATAGCTTCGCTCCTCCCATAAATTGAGCCGTTGCCGCCGCGGTTAAGAATACGACTATTGAAATAGCTCCTAAAAGTACAACGATAGGGCTTCGATACCTCTCCTCGAGTACATCTATTATGGTAATAGCGTTTACCCTCCTAGCCACAATCGCGAACCTCTTTCCCAAAAGGCCTAAAGTTAACCACATAGCCGGCAATTGGGTCATAGCTAATAGAACCCAGCCGTATCCTAAAGCGTAAGCGGTGCCGGGTCCGGCTAGAAAGCTTCCAGCGCTTAAGTAGGTAGCGACCAAGGTCATAGCTAATACGAACCCTCCTATTTGCCTAGAGGCTACGAAGTACTCCTCTAAGAACTTCTTAGCCCTCCTTACATACTTGTAACAATAAGCCCCTATAACGTAAACCGCTACTAAATACAGGACGGTTGGAAGAAGCAGGTTCCACTTAACGTTCAACAGCTCGTTCATTTTCTCCACCTTCTACGTAAGCTTCTAGAGGGACCTCTACGAAGAACTTCCTCACTACTACGTAGAGGATCAGGGAGAATAGAGGCCAGGATAGAACGCAGCTAAAGAAGAACCAATCGGGAAATCCAAGTATGTAGCTGTACGCTTCTACCGGCCTAGAGCCTAAGCCGTAAGCGAAGGAAGCCCACCAAATTACGTTTAATAAGAAGAGCAAAACTAAGATGAGGGCCTCTCTATCGGCTATCTTTAAACGATAATCCGTCATCGTTCTCTTCTCGTACAGTTTATAAAAATAAACATTTCTTTATAATTTTTAAGATTATAAAAAGAACTTTAAAGATATCTCATATGATCAAAAAGTTAGCTGTTTTAGGGTGTATTCAGCTATTCTAGGGCGCAAGGAAAAAGAACGAGCTTACCTTTATATAACTCAACTGTAAAGTAATGAGTGTGGTAGAGAGAAGTAAAGATTGGATAGATCAAGCGGAAGGAGATCTCGAGCACGCTAAGAACGATTTAAAATGCGGCTTTTACGATTGGGCTTGTTTTTCAGCACAGCAATCGGCTGAGAAAGCGGTTAAGGCCGTTTTTCAGAAATTGGGGGCTGAGGCGTGGGGCCATTCGGTTTACGACTTGCTCGTAAACCTAAAGGAGAGAGTTGAGGTTAGCGATGAACTCCTAGAGTACGCTCTCGAACTCGATAAAGCCTATATCCCAACTAGATATCCAAATGCCCACCCATCCTCCTCTCCTAGGAGGAGGTATACTAAAAGGGAAGCCGAGAGGATGATTAAATATGCGGAAAAGATCTTCGAGTTCTGTAAGGGTATTCTATCCGAAATTTAGTTTAGAAGAGGTCGTTGAGAGGATAAAGGGAGTAACCTCACGATTTAAGGAGGAGCTTGGATTAGAGAAGGTCGTACTATTCGGCTCTTACGCGAGGAGAAGCTACACTGTTGCTAGCGATATAGATATCTTCATTGTCTACGATGAGCGGAAATGCCACGAAGATAGGGTATACAAGACCTTAATGAAGAGCTTAAAGCTCCCCAGAGTCGAGCTACACATTCTATCTAAAAAGGATTACGAGTTAATGAGAAAATCGAAGTGGATTGAAGTAATTGAAAGTGAGGGAAGGAAGATAATCGATACCTCTAGCGATGATTAGATAGCTAGCACAGCCTTACGCAGCTTTTTTAATCCCTTAAAAAGCGTAAAGTGAAGAAAACGCCGAAAAAGGTAACAGCTCCTATAAGCGTAATTACGAGCTTAAGGCCTAAAAACTCGATCAGCTTTCCAAATAGGTTCAGTATTATCAGGGAAAGCAGGAAAGTAGTTCCATTGAAGTAACCGATAGCAGAGCTCCTCTCCTTCTCGCTCGCTACGTACGTGATGATCGCTAGCATGATTTGGATAGGAGACGTAACCGTTATCCCTAAAATTACGGAAAAGAAAACGGCCTCCCATACGTTCTCCACATAAGGTAGGTATATGGCTAAGAAGGTGCATATTAGGAATAGAGCGGAGATAACCTTCCTCTTTTCGTACTTATCGGATAAAACGCCGATTATAGGGTTTGCAACTATAGTGGTGAGGGTAACTATAGCGAGCAGAACCCCTATTACGTCGGACCTCAAACCTATTACGTTCGAAAAGTATAAGGGGAAGAGGGAGACGCTCGATAAGAAGAAAAAGAAGGCTATTCCGTATATTAAGATGTGGGGCAGTATTCTCTTTAACCCCGTATACCTTACGGATGAAACCTCTATCTTTACGTCCTTAAGCTTTAGCAAGGACGGAATCGCTATTAAGCTAGAGATGACCGCTAAGAATAGGAAAGGCTCCCTCCATCCGAATATAGAGCTTATAAACCCTCCAATTAACGATCCGTAGAGCCTGCCTACGGATGAGCCTATGCTATGATATCCCATCATCTTTCCTCTCTCTTCTCTACGGAATACGTACGACAGTAGATCTAATCCATGTGTAAGGTATATCCCGGTAGCGAAGCCTAGAATGAAGCGGCTAATGGAGAGTTCTAAAAAGGAGCTCGAGTAGAAAGAGGAGGCGAGTCCTAAAAGGTAGATAAAGGGAACTACCATTACTCCCCTTCCAACTACCCTCATTCCTCCAAGGAAGAAAATTGAGAAGAGACCTGCTACGTAACCTATATCGTACGATGAGTAGAGGAACACGGTTTGCGCGTAGCTTAAGCCTAAAGCATCCTGCAACATCCCCAAGTAAGGGGAGATTAGAACCCTTAAGGCATGTCCTATGCTGAAGATAATCGAGCAGATAGCTAAGAGCTTCCACTTCTCTTCAAGCAAGCTTAGGTATTTCTAGCGTAATACGTTAAAAGCTTTTCAATGTACTTGAAGTAAATTTCAATACATCGTAATTCTTAAGCGGAATAAGTGTTCCGCCTTATTCCTCAGTATCCCTAAAATCCCCTTAGGTCCTAATAATGAGCGGTGGTAAGATGAACAAAAAGGCGTTGGCTTTGCTTACCTCCCTGATCTTGGTACTGTCCATAGTACCTGCTACCTTCGCTTTAGGCGAACAGAGGATAGATCAGAAGGCCGATATCATAGTTAACACTATACTGGAAGGAGCGAGGGAAAGGGCTGAACAAGCTATAAGCTCTCTAGAGGCCAACAATATAACCGTACCCGAAGATCTACTAGCTTTATACAATCAAGGATTAAATATAGCCGAACGAGCCATCTCGCTATTTGAACAGGGAGAATACGAACAAGCCATAGAGCTCGCTATTAACGCTACCCAGATATTCAAGAAGGTAATTAAGGCTGTAGAAAAGCTATTAGAGGGAATTGAGGAAGAAGAGGAGATCGTAGAAGCGGAAAAGGCTATAGGCCTTAGGGTAGCGATAAATCGCACTTACCTATTCATAGATAAGGTAGAAGAGCTAGCTTACAAAGCCGAAGAAGAGGGATATAACGTTACCTCGGTTAAGGCGCTTATTAGCCAAGCTAGGGATTACCTATCTTCGGCTCTATCTAAGCTAGACGAAGGAGATATAGATGGAGCGGCTAAGGATCTAGCAACGGCTAGAGGTATAATAGGAAGAGCTATGGGCTTAATCCACGTAATAGCTAAGGGAATTGAAGCTAAGAAGATGGGTTGCTTCATAGAAAAGGCTGAAAAGAGGCTTGAACAACTTAGGGCTAGCTTCATGGCCCTAAATATGAGCGAAGAGGCTAAAGCTACGGTATTATCGGCTTTAGAGAAAGCGAGGCAGGAGATACAAGAAGCTAAAGCCGCAATGGGCAACTTAACTAAGGCCCTAAAGGTTCTACGTAAGTTTAAACACGAGGAGGAAAAGGCCTTTAAGAAGGTAGAGGAGGAAAGGCCGGAGGCGGCTAAGGTAATAAAGGCGTTAATAAAGCTACAAGCTAAGGAATCGAGCTTAGCGGAAAAGATCAATGAGTACGTACTCAAAGGCTTCAACATGACCTATGCCTTGAGAGCTCTAAACGAAACCAAGAAGCTCTTAAGCAATGCTACTATTACCTCTGAACAAGCTATCGAAATGGCGGAGGAGATACTTGAACATGTAGAGGACTTCGTAAAGAGCGTAAAGGAGGAGGAAGCTAGCGAGTATAAGCAGAAGGTCGAAGCTCTAATCCAACAGATAGAAGGTAAAATGGAGGAGATTAAGGAGAAGCTAGAGGAGTTGAGAGGGAACGTAACCGACGTTTCTCAGATAGAGGAGGAATTTGCAAACGCTTTGAGTGCGCTAAGGCAAGCTAAGGAAAGGCTTAAAGCGGGTGTAATTAAAGCCGCAGAAGAGCTAGCTGAAAAAGCCTCTAAATTAGCGGAGCAGATAAATGCGAAGCTAAGCGCTATAGAGAAGGAAGTAGAGAGGATACAGGCTAAGAAAAAGGAGATTAAGCAAACGATAAACGATCTTAGAGAGAGGCTTAAAGAACTAGAAGAGAAGGCTAAATCGCTTACGGGAGATCAAGCTGAAAAAGTCGAGGAGCTAATAGAGGAAGCAAAGGACTTACTGGATGAAGCTCTAGAGCAACTTGATGAGAAGATCATAGAGAGGGTTAAGAGCATTATCGCCTCTATCGAGTCCATATTAGCGTCCATCTCTGAAACAGCTAGACATGAAACGAGCTCAGAGGAGAAGGAGAGGTTAAAGCAATCGCTAGATCGATTAAAGGATAAGCTCGATGAGCTAAAGGACAAGGTAGAAGAGCTGGAAGACGAGGGGGTAAACGTATCTCAGCTTAAATCGCTATTAAACAAGGTGAAAGCCCTGATCTCGCAAGCTAACGGTATGTTAGCGCAGGGAAAGCTTGATGAAGTTAAATCGTTGATAAGCACTATAAATGATCTAATAAAGAAAATAGAGGAACTATTACGGGGATTGGAAGCCGTAACGGGGTCTAGAAGAGGACATTTCTAGTATATACTCATTTTTATTTATTCATTAGATTTATTTATATTTATTAACTCTGCTACTTCACGAAATCCGACCTTATTTTTACTAAGTTCTGCCCTCCTACCTTTCTAACTTCAATCACCCCTTCTTTCTCCAATCTCTTAATTAACCTCCACGTAGTGGTTCTTGGAAGTTGAAACCTCTCCCTTATCTCGGATTCAAAGGCCTCTCCTCCGCTCTCAGCTAAGAACCTCACTACCTCCTTGTCCTCCAGCTTCAAGTAAGGCTTCTCCTTAAAGATCTTCTCTAAATCCACCTCCCTTTTCTCCTTCTCATAAGTTCCTTTCCCTTTAGCCTTGTAAGCTATAAGCCCTATCGCGGCTATTACGATAACTAAAGCTAAGATCCATATGTACGGGAACTTAGCCGATGGCTTAGCTCCTTCAGCTAGATCTTTAGCTTGAACGGCTAAGTTAAGAGCGCTCTGATAATTCCCCTTTCCATAGCTCTCCTTAGCTTGGTCTAGCAGATCCCTAGCCTCGCTTAACCCTATCTCTCTTCCCTCTTCTTCGGCTTTAGCTATAGCTCTATCGGCTTCATCTATGGCTTCCTTAGCTTGAAAAGCGGTTTGATTGATCTGTATTGCGAGGTCCTTAGCTTGATTAGCGAGATCTTCGGCTAGAACGTAATTTCCGTTATTGAAAGCATCCTTAGCTTTCAGGAGGAGATTTTCGGCATCGTTAACAATTATTCCCAATGATTTGATTTCTTCAATTACCTCCTCAACGTCGTTTAGCACTATTTGAGCATGTTCCTTAGTTCCTACAATTCCAACTACGTACGTTATCTCGATATCTCCAGAAGGCATGGTTACAACGGTTTTTCCATCCTTGCTCTCTATAGAGTCCGGAACCTTGTTCAAGCTTATTATCGACGCTCTCTCTGGAAGCACGATTACGGAGGTTACAGGCGTGCTAACGTTGAAGCTCCAATACCTGCCGAACTTGCTAGTTAAGTCTAACGTAGTATACGAAATGTGTACCGTTGAAGAACCCAACGTGTTCACCGTAACCGTACTATTCGACAAGCTAAAGGTCAAGGGAAGGCCTTCTTCATCTACTACCATTAAGTTCTCAAAGGTATATCCGAAGAGGGTAACGTTCACGCTAGGATAGGTAGGATCTACATCCAGCTCGTAATCTACGAATACCGCTCCGTCCTCATATATCGTAAAGATCAAGCTTCTTGGAAATACTGGCTGCGCTCTAGCTGTAAAGGAGAGGGAAAACGCGAGGATAAGTACAATCGATAAAGCAAACGCTTTCTTCATATTGCATTAGATTTTAAAAGTCTATGTATTAAAATATATCGTTGTAGATATATTGCTTACACCTTCGTATATATCTCTACACCTTGTTCCTTAGCTATCTTCACGGCTTTCTCGTCTACGTAAGGAGCTACGATTAAAAGCGCTTCGGGCCTTTTCCCAGCTTTCTTCTCGTAAAATTCAGCCTTCCTCTTTAAGGCGTAAACTTCCGGGGCTTTAACGTAGGGAGAGAAATCTACTAAAGTTAACTTTCCATTGTACGTAGTTACGTTAATCTCTACCTCACAGGGGTAACCGAATACGTATCCCCTCCCATCGTGATAAGTCTGCTGCTCTATCTTCAGCTTTAACTCCTTCTCTAAGAACTCCTTCAGCTTTCCCTTTAAGAGCTCTTCACTTATTAAGCCAAATTTAGCTTCTAAAGCCAGAACGTGCCTCTCCACTTTCTCTAAGGCGTCCTTAACTTCATCCCTAACCTCTTCTTCCTCCTTCATAGAGCTCTACCTAAGGCTCTCTCCTTGTACATAAGCTAAAAAAGCTAACTTTAAAAAGCTTTTCAAGTAGAAATCCGTAGTTAAGATAATCCTTATACCAAAAACCAAATATATAATTAATATAATACCTAAGTAGACTTGAGAAAGCTATTAATAGCTTTTTTAATTCCATGTTTATTCCTCCTCCCTATCCTCACCCATGCAGTTTACGAAGTCACCATTTATCCAACGGACGACGCCTACGTAGTTGTGGACTTAACCGATCCTACCGATAGGTTAGGCTTGAGGACCTTAAACACCGGAGATTTCAACTTCACTAAGGTATGGTACGCTTGGAATATAACCGGAAAGGGAGAGCTCGTTATCTCATACGCTCTCTTTAAGTTCGATCTACATAATATATCGGCTAGAGATGTAATCTCCGCTAAGCTCGAGCTTACCGTGTACAACGTTAGGTTAACCGGGGCATCTAGAGAGGTAGTTCTATTTAAGGGGATAAACAACACCTGGAGCGAATCCACGGTCAACTTCAATAACCATCCCGGCTTCGATCCAAACGACACCGTATCGATAGTGATTTTACCCATAGCTAAAACCTACTCGTGGAACGTAACTAAGTGGGTTAAGGAGAACGCGGGAGGACAATTAACCATATACGTATCCTTTAAGAGGCTATTCAGGAACAACGAAGAACAGGTCGTATTCGTAAGCAGGAACTATCCAGATCCCAAGTATAAGCCTAAGTTAGTAGTTGAGCTAATCGGGGAAGCCCCTCCTAAAAAGGGGGAGGCGCAACCCTTTATAGATCCCTTCGTCTTAGCGGCGGTTGTAGGAGCGGTAGCCGTAGCTTTTGTAGCCTTCGTCTTCTTAAGAAGGAGGAGGAAGGTCGAGGAAAAGAAGGAGAAGAGGCCCGTTAGAAGGCCTAGGAGAAGGGCGAAGAAGGCTTGAAGTTCAAGCTCGTAGCCCTTCTCTTCCTCCTCCTTCCCATATGTTGCGTACATTCCCTAGAGGTAGTGCGCCCTACGGACGACGCCTTCGTAATAACCGATCTATCTAACTTATTCGTTACCTCTATCTTGAAAAACAGCAACTTCGGACGTGAAAGGGAGCTAATCGTTGGATACGAAATAAATACTACGGGCTTAGGGGAATATTTGGTATACGTAGCCTACTTAAAGTTCAACCTCTCCCATCTCCAAAATGTAAGGAAAGCTAACTTAAGCCTCTTCGTAAAGGACGTAATATCGGAAGATCTACCTATTCTCACTTTGTACTTCCTGAACGATACCGATTGGAGCGAGAAGACCATCACCTTCTCAAACGCTCCACCTCCTACTACAGCCTTAGGAAGTTTCCTTCCGCGTTACGGATGGATTAAGCTAGATATTACGTCGTTAGTAAAGAAGTACAAGGCCTTTACCTTGGTAATAGTAGCTAGAAAGGTTGGGACGAACGAGTGCAAAGTGATATTTTCGTCGAAGGAGGATCCCGCTAGATCTCCTAGAATTGAAGTAGAGCTGGAAAATCCACAAGTACCGATTCTATACGTAATTATCCCCATCTTAGCTGTAGCGGCAGCTCTAGCTCTCTGGCGCGTAAACCTTTTTAAGAAGAGGCATTCGAAGAAAGATCATGAGGTTTAAGATCCTCATACTGCTTTCCCTTCTCCTCATTTCCATCATACCGATAGCGAACTATTCTTCAGCTGAGGAGATAAGGTATAACGTGTACGCAGTGCCCGTTTACTTCCCCGATTTCGAATACTACTTCGAGATAGACGATTACCTCTTAGAACCTCTATACGAGATCGTCGATCAATACGTACCGGAGGTAAGTTACGATAGGGCGACGGTCAACTTCAATTACTATCCTGAATGGATAGAGCTAGACAAGAACTATTCCTACTACATCGATAGGCCTAAAGAGCTAGTTGAGGACGCTTTAGCTAAGCTACCTGAAGACGAAAGGGACTACGTATTAAGCGCCGATGTAATAATGGTAATACACGCGGGGGACGATAGGTACTTAAGCGAGCTTCCCGAGGACATGTACTCCGCGGCGTCGAGCGGCAAAGTTAAGCTCAGCACGCCCTTCGGTAGGATAACGGCAGGCTGGGCGGTCATATCCGAAACCGATTTAGACGATTACTGCCTGTCCTTGATAACTCACTTCTTCTTAAAGGCGTTAGGCTTACCTGAGCTCATATCGGATGGGAAGGATTTAGCCGGTGCTTGGGATCCTATGAGCTCGCTAGCCTTAAAGGACTGCGATTACTACCCGTATCCAACGCACATCAACACGATATTCAAGAAACAGCTAGGTTGGTTGGAAGAGGATGAAGTATTAAGGGTATCTACCGGAAACGTAACCGTTGACTTAGTCGGCTCAAGCTTAACCGAGGAGGGGATAAAGCTAATCGAAGTACCGATTTCAAGTAAGGCCTCTTATTACCTAGAGGCTAGGGTGATGGAGGGGTACGATACGGATATACCAGAAGAAGGCGTTCTAATCTGGTACAGAGGCCCTGAAGGGCTTAAGCTAATAGATTACAACTCGGATACTCCTGAGCTAGACGATGCCTGCTTAACCGAAGGCGATACGTTTAAAGATGAAGTCAGAGGTCTAATCGTGAAGGTATTAAGCTACGAAGTCGGGAGGTACTTCAAAGTCGAAATACAGTACTCTCCTGGAGTAATTATAGATAAGACGATCTATCCAACGAAGAGGCTAAACCTAGGAGAGGAGGCCGAGATCTTCTTCCACGCCGTTAGATCCTTAGATAGAAGCCCCGCTTACGGCTTTACGGCCGTAGTAAACGGAAGGAGGCTTGTTTTCAACGAAACCGGATGGATCAAGCTAAACGTTACGAGAACGGAGCCCGGAGTAGTGAGCGTTGGAATAGACGAAGTGCTGTACGAGGGAGAACCTATACCTTTTTCAATGGAAGCCGATACCCCTACCTTGTATTGGGATAGGATAGTCGTAGAGGCTGTAACTCTAGATAGAACGATGGGAGATGTAGGATACAGCCCAACCGTGATCGTTTACGTATATTACGAAAGCGATCATACGCCCTTAGTTAACGGATCCGTTTACGTAAACGACATACCGCTAACCTACAACGAAACCATAGGGGCATGGCAGGGTAAGATGCCGGCTAAGTACGAAGTAGGGTATGAGGTGTATTCGATAACTAAGATCGAGGATTACGAATACGGAATTACCTCCGTGTTGATGCCCATAACCTCCCCCACCTTCTACTGGGATAGGATAAGGGTAGAGCTAGAGGACTGGCACGGAGATCTGTCCTCTCCTGCGAGGATTACGGCTAACGCTTACTACGAATTGAGTAAAAAGCCGTTTAACGGCTTAATCGAAATCAATGGAACGAAGGCCGAGAAGGTAGAACCCGGCCTATTCTCCATATCCGTACCTTCGATAGGAGAGGTAGGCTCGGTTACCTTAACCGTAACTAAGATCGAGGATTACGAATACGGAATTACCTCGTTCTCGTCTACATCGGCTAAAGCTATATGGGATGCGGTAAAGGTAGTGGATATATCGTCATCCGCTGAGAGGGTAGACGTAGGGAAATCGGTTGAAATCAAAGCTAAGCTAGTAACGTTGTACGGAAACGAGCCGTATGAAGGAGAGGTCGAAATTAACGGAATGAAGGCCACGCCTTTAGGAGACGGGGAGTATTACGTGAAGTATTCGCTAGATCAACCTAAATCTATCGACTTCAAAGTTACGTCTATAAGCGGAGGCCCTTACGGTTTGAGGACGTTAGTAAATCAGCCTTCAGTAAAGGTAACTTGGGATAGGGTTAAGGTAACGCTATATGCTCCTAAGCCCAAGCTAAGCGTAGGGGAGAACGCTACGGTAATTGTAAAAGCGATCTACGAATCGGACGGCTCCCCCTTCCTAGGCTCGGTGAAGCTCAACCTTCCGACGGTTCAAGACAAAGCCGGAACTTACGAATACAAGGTAGAATCTATCGAAGATCCGGTTTACGGAATAACGGCCTTCGTAAGCAATACGGTGAAGATAACCTTTGACAAGCCCTCGCTCTCCATCAGCGTAAGCAACCCATCTCCCGGAGTAGTGGAGGTAAAGGCTACCTTAACGTACGAAGTATCCGGAGAACCTATACGAGGAGAAGAGGTAATTGTAAACGGGCTGAAGGCGTCGGAAGTAAGTCCGGGGGTTTACAAGGTAAGCATCTCCACTTGGTCTCCATCAATAGACGTAAAGGCGGAAGCTCCCAACTTAGCGTTAACCTCGTCTACTTCGGCATCTCTCCAGATGAACTTAACGGTCCTAATTCTACCGATCGTAGCCTTGATAGCGATAATCGGAGTCGTAATAGCCGTAAGGAAGAGAAAGCGATGAGAACTCAAAAAACCTTTACAATTTTATTATAGAACATTCGTCCACAATTCTTATATATCGAATTCCTTCCATTAACCTGCAAGGTGAAGAGAAGGAATGAATAAAGCGAAATCTCTACTGTTAATAGCGATACTAACTCTACCAATCCTCTCGCTCTTCCCTGTAGCGCCATCGAATGCGGCCTTTACCATAGATGTATGGCCTAGACACGGAATTAATGGAACTGCCGTATACAACGTATTCTACGTAGAGGGAAGGGGCTTTCCAGCTGGTGCTGCGTTGTATTACTTC
>CAYQTV010000009.1:12790-14047 GCA_964420525.1 uncultured Nitrososphaerales archaeon
CTGCCCCAACTATTAGCGTATTTCCAGGTACTGGTATAGCCGGTACAGGCATAACTAACGCCTTCTTCGTTAGCGGTGGAGGATACGACGGCGGAGTTCAGCTCTGGGCTTTCGTAGGAGATTGGTCAAGTGCTTATGACAGTGTATACTTAGGTTCGCCTGAGGATTATGTACAAGGCCAGGACGTAATCGCTAAGACGAGGTTCAATGGAGCCGTACCGGACTACGCTTACTTAATAGTAGATGGCTATGATCTTCTCGGAAAGAACACTACGTTAATAGGAGTTGCTCAAACCGATACTAACCCAGATAGAGAGGATAGAGCTTACAGGAACGTTAAGATAATAAACGCTGCAGACGCTCCGTACTTAACAATAACTGACAAAAGTGAGCTTGATCCGGTAGAGGTAGGAGACACCTTTACCGTAACGGGCGCAGGATTCACTCCAACTGGAGACGTTAAGATATATTGGAACAGCCCCGACAACTTAATTGCTACGACTACCGCGGATGAGGATGGTAAGATAGAAGTAGATGTAACCGTTCCTGAATCTCCAAGCGGCTACATGGCCTTACTAGTATATGACGTAGAAGCCGACGTATTAGCCCTTAACGCGGATCCTGATGCAGGCGGAGACCACAACTGGTTCGCTTTAGTCGTAGTATCAAGCGTAGAGCTCGATGGAACTAGCATAAGGGGAGAAGAGGAGGAGAGGTTTAACTTAATTGGACATGGCTTCGCCTACTTAAACCTCGTAACTGAGCCAACCGATACGGCTTACTTAGCTGGGAAAGTAGATGAGGACGTAGTTACAGTTTACGGCGTAGAGACCTATCACGATGGTGCGACTGCGAATACCAACGGATACATAAGGATATCGAACATAGAATTGGGTGATGACGTCGATACAACTGGATGGGTAGATGTAACCGTCGATTGGTATACGGACGTATATAGCGATACCGCTACGGGCAACATACTCGTATCGAGGCCAGCTGAATGTGCTGGAGCTAGCTTCGATACAGCGGGTACTACAGAAGAATATGGAAATGTAGGAGATAGCTTCACTATCTACGTATGGAACTTCGATGCCAACGCCAACGTTCAAGTAGCGTTTGGAGGAGTACTGTTCGAGACTACGATACATACCGATAGAAACGGCGCTGGTTCTGCATCCTTCGAGGTTCCTGAGCAGCCCGGAGGAGACTACGTAATAAGGGTCTTCTGTAATGGAGAGTACAACGTTAGCTTACTGT
>CAYQTV010000010.1:0-13813 GCA_964420525.1 uncultured Nitrososphaerales archaeon
TCCCAGATATAGAGCCCTTAGATTTAGTTAAGCTGTACAACTTGTCGTTAATGCAATCCTTACTCCTTAGGGCAATTAACCTAGATGTGAAGATGAAATATGGATGGAAGGAGGTTCTAAGGAGAGCCAAGAGGTTGGGTTTAATGTATACGGCTTATCTAGATAGCTTTGGCCTTCACGTTACCTTCGATGGCCCTTCCTCCATAGTTAAATTAACCGAAAGATATGGGGCATCTCTAGCTAAGCTAATTCCGTTGATAGTTAAGAGGGATGGATGGTACTTAAGTGCGACGGTACTGAGAAGAACGGAGAGAGGGAAGAGAATGTACAAGATGAACTTAAGCTATAAGGAAGTTGAGGGACTTTTACCGAAGGAGGAATCCGAACCTATAACCTTCGATAGCAGTATAGAAGAGAGGTTTTTCTACGAATTCTCGTCTATTAGATCGGGTTGGGAGATCTACAGGGAGGAGAGCCCTTTAATAGCCGGGAGATCTATCTTTCTCCCAGATTTCAAGCTCTCTAAAGACGATCTATCCGTATATCTCGAAATAGTGGGATTTTGGACTCCGGAATACGTTAGAAGGAAGCTCGATAAAATTAGTAAGTTGAGAGATGTAAAGTTAATTATAGCCATTAACGAAGAGCTCGCGTGTAGCGAAGTAAAAGAGCTAGGTCACGAGGTTATAACATTCAAGGGAAAAGTCCCTGTAGAAGAAGTCTTAAAGACGTTGAGGAAATTTGAAATTGAAGTGCTTAAAGAGCAAGTTCGAGAACTTAAAAAGCTTAAGCTATCCGTAAAGGGAGACGTAGTAAACTTAAGGGATATAGCACACGGTTATTCAGTAGAGGCGGTAAAGGAAGTAGTTAAAGGCCTAAACGGATACAGGCTAATAGGAAATCAGCTAGTAAGCGAGCTTAAGCTAAAGGAGATAGATGAGAAGCTATCCACCGTCAACCTCCTTTACGACGCTATGGAGATAATAAGGAAAGAGGGAATTGAGGACTATGGAGAGTTATTGAGAAGCTTAGGCTATAAAATTGAATGGGTAGGCTTAGACGGCAAGCTATCGAGAATTAAAAAGGAAAGTCGAGTTATGTAAGCTTATATTTTACCTCGATGTAGATATGGTGATGATAAACGCAAACGAGGCCTTCGACAATTTAAACGGTAAGTTCTTAGCTAAACTGAAGAGCTTAAAGATCCAGAGGAAAACACTTGAAGCGAAATACGAAGCCACTTATGAAGCGGTCTCCCATACAGCTATAATTGAAGCTAAATTTGATTTATCGGTATTTGAAAGGCTTCACTCTCCAACTTTCGTCGCTATAGAGATGCCCTTAGGAGACGTTAAGAAGTACCCAATATATGAGGTTGTGGGGATAAACCCAGTTCATTATCAGATGATAGGGATAGGATCCAACGTCCCCCTTCAAATTAGAGAGGAGTTCCTATCTAGGGTTGGAGAAAGCTGGGGTAGAAGTGACGAAACATGGATAGATATCACAGCAGTGCAAACCGATTACGCCTTAGTTGAGGAGAACGGGAAGATGAAGTTTGAAAGACAAAGGCTCGTTCCTCTCGTTGGCAGTAGGGTTCATCTTCTATCTATTAAAACGGTTAAAGAGCTACTGTGTGTAGAAGGAGGAATTGAAATAGGAAAGATGTTCGGCTTTGATATACCTCTAGTAGTCGATCCGGATAGCTTAATCAGGTATCACGTAGGGGTATTCGGATTCACAGGCGTTGGAAAATCGAACTTAACGGCGTTGCTTTTAAGGAAGCTAATTAAATGGGATCCAAACTTAAAGATAGTAATCTTCGATGTATCAGGCGAATATACCGTTCACTTATTAGACCAGCTCGATAAAGCTCACTTCTATACTACCGAGCTATTTGAAGACATGGAAAGCCTAGTCGCTAGCCAAGTGGTGCCTGAAAGTTTAGAGGAGAGAGTTGAGGATCTGAAGTTAAGGGAAAAGTTCGAGAAAATGAAGAAAGAGGGAAGGTATGGAGTTCTAGATCTAAGGGAAAAGATGACTAGGTTAACCCTTAATGACCTCTACAGCTTCTTGAATAAAATAGTTGAAGAAGGGAGAGCTGAATCGGTTTATGCAAAGAGACTGCTTGAGGAGATATCTTCTAAGCTTTCATCCTACCCCGATGATACGCCTGTACTTAATTTAAAAGGGGAAGACAGGGACTTCTTAATCACTAAATTTTCAGATGTAGTGGGAAAGGTAAAATACTCGCTTAGAACGCTCCTCGAAAGCTTACTATCTTACCTAACATCTCCTCCAGAGGAAGCGGAACTGGAAGGAAGGGTGTTTCCAGAGGATCTAGCCTACAAGTTCCTCTACAATAATAATATCAATATATTGATATTATATATGCCGGACCCGGATCAAGCAAGGATAGTAGCTTCCAGGTTTCTAGATACCCTACTATACTTAAAGAAGAAAAAGGGAATTAGGGTTAAGACCTTAACCGTAATAGACGAGGCTCAAGAATTCATACCAAGAGACGCAAGAGGAACGGCTCTAGATAGCAATAAAAGCGTTGAAGCTCTTCTCAGACAAGGTAGGAAGTATAGAAGTTTCGCGTGGATAAGCACTCAAAGGGTAGCTCACTTAAATACCAACGCATTACAACAGCTACATAGCTACTTCGTAAGCACTTTACCTAGAATGTACGATAGAATGGTAATAGCGGATGCCTTTAGCTTAGATTACGGATTAGTTGAGAAAGTAACCGAGTTATCTACTGGAGAATGGCTTTTTGTATCTTACAAGGCTACTAAACAGAAAAACGTACCAGCTTTCATAAGAACCGAAAATAATGAAGATTACATAGTAGATTACTTGAAAAGGAGTTAAAAGCTACTTTTCAAGCTGTTTAACCTCTTGCGGAAAAATCTCCACTCTTCCTCCTATGGCCTGTCCAGGCACGTTAGGGTTGAACTTCACCCTAACTACTCCGTTTAAACCGTGATGTCTAATTACCCTCCCTATGTATTCATTTCCATACCTATCTCTATAGATCACCTTTGCGTTCATGAACTTCAAGACGTCCCATCCCTTAACTCCTTCAATTTTAACTAAGGCTTGATTTGGATTTTGCGTTCCAGGTCCTCTTCTATATCCTACGATAATTCCCAAGATGGCCATACTGCTTTCGTAATATATCTCTTGAAGCTATAAGCCTTTTTCTTATAATTATTTCATAAAAAGTACGAATAATTTCTAAAAATTACCTTTCATATTTCTAAAGATATAATTTAAAGACGAATGCTTCAATTGCATTCAAAATTACGTCGGTTTTACGGTAAAACATAATTATCATCCGTATTTTATAGGTGTGAAATGATACACGTATTCCCATTAGCTAGTAAGATGCATGACAGGAGTTTCTACACGGAACTCTTATCGAGCTATCTTAAGGTACTTAGTGACGCTAACGTTCAAGTTTCAAACGTAATTACTAGCGTAGAAGATATTGAAAACTTAAAGGTTAAGGACGTCAAAGTAGCTATACCGATATTCTTAACTGGGGGTACGAGTGGGCTTGCAAGAGCCCTAGCCTCTAAGCTAGGGAAGAGCGTTCCCTTATTAATGGTAGCTCACGGATATCACAATAGCTTAGCGTCGGCTTTATCGGCTAAGAATAGGCTATTAATTGAAGGATATAAAACGAGCATTATCTTTTCGGAGAAGGTAGACGATGTAAAGCTCGGAATATTAGCGGCTAGAGCCGTGTCGGACGTAAAATCGATGAGGGTATTGTTAGTAAGTGAAGAAGATGGAGAAGCTGCCGATTTTGAAAGGGCTATAGGTGCAAAGGCCTTTAAAGTATCGTTAAGTGAAGTAGAGGAAGCAATAGATAAGGTCGAAACAGCCAAGGCGAGAGAGGTGCTCTCTAAGTTAGCGGCTAAGCTAGATGTTAGTTACTACAATACGTCCCTTATCGAAAAACCCCTTAAGCTGCCGCTAGCTTTAAAGGAACTATTAAGGAAATATGACTGTAATTCACTAGCTATTAATTGCTTTCCGCTTATAGTTAAGTTCGGCTTCTCTCCTTGTATTGCTATAAGCCTTCTAAACGATGAAGGAATACCCGCTGCATGTGAAGCAGATCTCAGATCCTTGGTATTGCTGAGGATTTCACTAACCGTATCTAAAAAACCGGGATGGATCGCGAACCCCTGTAGTTTAACGGAAGATGGATTAATTTTCGCTCACTGCGCAATAGCTACTAACCTCATAAAAGGAGGAAAGCTGTCCTCTCATTTCGAATCAAATAACCCAGTAGCCATAGCGGGGGAGGTAGAAGAAGGAGAATATCTACTAGCCTCTTTGAGCTACGATTATAAGGAGCTATTTATGGATAGGGTATACGTGGAAAGATCGGGAATGATAAGCGATAAGATGTGTAGAACCCAGGTCGTATTGAAACCCAGTACTCATTTAAGGGATTTCGTAAGGAAAGCCATCAGTAATCATCACGTACTCATGCCCCTAGAATTGTTGAACGTTCTTCCGTACATTGCCGACCTCCTGACCTCCACGTCACTACATAAATTTTAAAACGTATTAGCGGAAAAGGAGAAAGTAATGGAAGAAAGATATCTTAAGGGACTATCGCTCATTCTATTAGCCTTATTGATATGTTCCCCGTCCCCGTTATTAGCTGCTTCTACAAAATCCCCACCAATACATACCTTAAACTTCTCCATTAGCTTCAATCCTCCATCGATTAAGGCCTATGGAGATTACCATAAAATAGAGATGTCTAATGTAAAATTTCTGAGCATACCAGGATATCCGTCTCTTCCAGTTAAGATCGTAACGATTAAGCTAAACGCTAGATGTGAAATTATTAACGTTAATGTTATGGTAGATAGCGTTAACTTAAGGGGCAACTATCGCATAATCCCAGCTCCTCAACCCCAGCCTTTAGATGGTGGAGGTAGGAGTTATAGGTCGACGCTAAGCTCCATTTATAATAGCTCAAGTCCTTATCCAGGTAGCTGGGTTGAATATAAAATTCGTAGAGGATTAGACCCGGCTACCTTTGAAAGGGTAAGCTATTTAACGCTTTACATCTATCCCCTAAGGTATATTCCGGTTGAAGGTAGGCTCGTCTTTGCTAAGAGGGTCAATGTTCAAGTTACGTATTCGGATGAAGAGGCACGGTCCTTAAATCAAAACGATGGCTTAGATTTGCTGGTTATTACCTCGCCTCTACTTCAAAACTATGCCAATACCTTAGCTGTATGGAAGAACGATACCGGGATAAGGACGAGAGTAGTTACAACCGATTGGATTTACGCAACTTATCCCGGTATCGATGAACCTGAGAAGATCAGAAACTGCATAAAGGACTTTTACGGTAGCTACGGGATTAAGTTCGTACTTATATTTGGAGATGCGGATCAAGTCCCAACTAGATCAGCCTACATCCCAGATGGCTATGAAGATGATGACGAGAGCGGGGATGGTAGCTTGGTCGAAACGGATCTCTATTATGCAGATTTAGACGGAACTTGGAACGATAATGGAGATGATAAATGGGGAGATTTAGAAGGAGGGGATATAATCGATGCCCTACCTGATGTATTAATTGGAAGATTGCCTGCAAGTACCGAGGATGAAGCTCAAGCGTTAATAGATAAGGTAATGAGCTATAAACCTAAGAACAGCTGGTTCATGAGCTATCTGCTACTAGGAACCGATCCCTTCAGCGATGAAGATAACGTACCGGAAGGAGAGTACCTCAAAAACTATATCCATAGCAACTTTATTTGGAACAATTTTACGGTAGTTAAGCTATATGAGACGAGCGGGAATCTCACCGTTAGCAATACGTTTAACGAAATAGAGGGAGGATACGGGTTAATTAACTTCGCAGGCCACGGCGATCAATTGTCCTGGAACCTTGGAACGGGAGAAAGATATACCTATTCACATGCTAGCTCTCAGAGCAATTCAAACCTATCCGTTATCTTTGCTATGGCTTGCTTAACTTCTAGGTTCAAGGACTACGATTGTATAGGGGAGCATTTCTTACTGAATCCAAGTGGAGGAGCTATAGCTTACTTAGGAGCCAGCAGGGTAACGTGGGCTTATTCTGGAGCTGATGTAGTTAGCGGCTTAGCTGGAGAGTTAGATTGGAGATTCGTTAAGACGTTTTTTGAAACTTTAAGCGAATCATCTCCGGAAGAACCATACCTAGGAGTAGTATGGGGAAAAACGATTATCGAGTACGTACAAAACAACTCCATAGATACATACTATGAGAATTCTGGATATTTAGATTGGAAAATAGTTGCTGAATACGGTACGCCTTTTGGAGATCCGTCTCTACTGTTGAAAGGGGAGCCTGAAAAGTACAAGGTATATGGCTACGTTAAAGATCGGAAGGGCAATCCGATTTCAGGGGCTCTAGTTGAAGTTAGGGATAATTTTACCGGATATGTTCTAAAGAGCAGCTCATCGAATATTGACGGGTATTATGAGATAGACGACTTAAATCCGGGGATTGTATATTTAACCGTTTCCAAAGAAGGCTATCAAAGGTACACATCTGATCCTTTCACGTTAAGCTCGAATATTGAAGTAAACGTTACTCTAACGTTAAAGGGCTCTATAGCTATTTGGCCTAAGTTCGGAATTAGGAGCGATAAAGTGTATAACGTATTTTACGTAACGGGTAATAACTTTGAAGAAGATCAGCCCTTATATTACTTCTTGAAAAGCTACGGCTTGAATACTCCATATGGAAACGTATCTTTAGGCTGTCCTTACGTAAGCTCCCCGAAAACGCAATTTAGCTTGCCTGCTAAAACCAACTCAAGTGGAGGTATCCCAGATTACTGTTTCGTTATAATTAACGGTAGCGATTTAATTGACGTAGACGATGAGATCGGGATAGCAACTTCGCCTTTTCCCAGCGAAGCCGCTTTAGACGATATTTCTACCGTAAGCTTAAATGAAGCCCCTAAGATCACTCAAGTAGAGTTTCTATCATTTGTTTTTAACGAGAGCACTAACTACCCTCACTTAACCAATTATAACGAAGTCTACGCCTTGAAATACGGAGATGAGATTAAGATAAAGGGAGAGAACTTTACTCCAAATGGTATCGTTAAACTGTTTTGGAACTCCCCAGATAATTTAATTGAAGTCGTACAAGCTAATGAGAAAGGTGAGATAGATGTTTCAATGAGCGTTCCAAACGGTCCCAGCGGCTTTCAAGCTTTGCTAGTTTACGACGAATCTAAAGATGTATTAGCTTTAAACCTTAAGGACAACTCTACCCTCAATTACTGCAATTGGATCACTCTTCTAATTAAGCCCAGCTTAGAATTTAACGTAAAGGCCATTAACGGAACGAGCAATCGAGCCTTCGACATCATAGGTCATAATTTCATGTTGCTAAACCCAAATGGCTCTCCTAATTCGCCAGTAGATCTAGCGTACAGCTCTGGGATCGTCGAGAAGAACTCTACAATCTTAAACACAGTTTATGGCACTATATCGATCTTCCACGATCAAGCTATAGCGGATAGTACAGGGGTTCTACTCATTAACAACGTTAGATTAGCTGAGGATATCGATCTCTCTCAGCTCATAAATGGTGAAGATTGGTGGGTTGAGGTCGTAGTGCCTTGGTCGGTATTGAGTTCAGAAGGGATCATTTCGCCTAGTCAAATTATAGACGGCATGTCGGAAACCGTAAGTGGCTATCTGCTTATATCTACACCAAATGATATAGGAGATGAGTACGCAGGTTATGGCTTTAACGAAACTTCAAAGGACGTTATAACACGTAAGTATGGAGCGGCTGGAGAATCCTTTAAAGCCCTAATCTGGAACTTCCCCGCTAATGTTAACGTAAACGTTACCTTTGATAGCGAGTATATCGGAAGCATCGTCACCGACGATGTAGGATATGGAGAAGGGCTCTTCACCGTACCGGAAAGGCTTGGAGGAATCTACAAGGTTTCCTTCGAATGCGGTGATATAGAGGTTAATTTAACGTACATCATACCTGGCTTAATGAGTGTAAATGTGAGCGGTGAATACGTGCCATCCGGTTCTTGGATTACTTTATGCGCATCCAACCTAAACCCTGATCAAGTCTTTGTACCTAAGGAAAATAATGTGCCTATTATCGCTAATACAGATTATCGCTTAATAGCCGGCTCGATCGAAGATCTCATCTCTGGATCGATAAGGCCTAACGGCACTGGATACATAGTCTTAGAGTACAAGGCCTTTTACGACCCATTCATTTACGGAACTGGATCGAAAGTGATGGTATCCCTAGGCTGTATGGAGGATTACTATTTATCGTTAGGGGCACTAAATAGGTCGATTTTGCCTTTACTAACCTTAAAGGAAGTTCCTATAAGCTCTCCAAAATCGATTTTAGGGGCTAGAGATGGATCGATATGGATATCGAATGGAACGTGTATAGTTAAAGTAGATAGAAGAGGTAATATCCAAAAGGTTAAAGCTCAAGCTATTTTACTCGCCGAAGGCAGAGGTACAGTATGGTACGCATATGGAGATAAGCTGGGATGCATCTACGCAAAAACCTTAACAAAAATCGGAGAATTTAAAGCTCCATCAGAAATCATAGATCTAACCGTAGATAGGAGAGGCAACGCGTGGTTTACCTATAGCCAAGGATACGGAAAGGCGAGTACTTCCGGGATAGAGCTTATCTGCACTTTACCATCAACGCCTAAAGGAATCGCGGTAGATAGGAGGGGCAACACATGGATCGCTCTGCCGGGGGAGAACAAGCTTTTCTATCGAGATTTTAGAACTGGAGAGAATCGAACGATAGATGTCGAATGTCCTCCCGAGTGGGTCGCGGTAGATAGAAGAGGCAACGTATGGTTTACATCGGGCGATAAGCTCATTATATATGATGGCTCAGCTTTCACTTCGTACGATTTAGAGATTGGCTTAGATAAGTTCGTAGTGGATGGTAGGAGAAGGGCTTGGGTAATTACGGAAAACGGAATAGCTTACTGTTTGTCTAAGGGAGTTTTCGAAAACTTCCCAATAGGGAAACCTAGTTCTATAACTTTGGACAGGAGAGGCAACGTATGGTTATGTTTGAACGGGGAAATCGTTTCCTTTCCAACTAAAAGAGGGTTATTAATTAAATACGAAGTACGTGGATTAAACATAACTTCGATATGCGCAAATGAGAACGTTATATGGTCCTTCGATTACCAGCATAATATTCTAGTCAAGATTTCAAATGAGCATATGGAGGTAAGGGATGACCTGCCAGCTAAAGGACGTAACATGGCGATCGATAGGAGAGGCGTTATATGGATATCCTCTCCAGATTCGTTAATTAAGTTTAAGGATGGAGTTTTTGAATTAGTGGATACCAATTCATTCGTATTTAACGTGTTCGTAGATAGAAGAGGCAACATCTGGTTTTCAGAACCGTACAATAGCTCAATAGCTCAGCTCGATAGAAGGGGGAGGTTAATTAGGTATTACTTGAACGACGGTAGCTCTCCCTTCCTCCTCGCGGTAGATAGAAGAGGCAACGTATGGTTTACATCGGGCGATGGTATAAAGGAGTTTAGCCCTAGGTATAGAGCTGTAATCGAGGAATATCGGATAGATGGTTCGCCTAGCTCTATAGCTGTAGATAGGAAGGGCGTTGTATGGTTTACCTTAAACGGCAAGCTTTATAGAATATCGGACGGCTCCGTCAAACCCTTTACCCTCTATAACTTCAACGCTCACTACGTTTTTACGGATAGGAGAGGCAACGTATGGTTCTCGGATTTGGAAAACGGTTACGTAGTTAAAGTAGGTAGAAGAGGTACCGAGGTCTACATCATGGAGGGAATGCCCTACGTTATTTCAATGGACAGGAGAGGCAACGTATATATCGGTGCGCAAAACGGCTTCCTATACGTGATAAATTATAGGGAAAGCGTAATTAAAAACAAAATAGCTAGAATTCGTTAAGCTCCCTTAAATGGCGTATGAGCTCCCTCTTTAGATCCCTTAAACTCAAGGGGCTTAAGAACTTATCTGCGAACTTAGACGTAGCTAGAACCATTAAGCCGGGCAAGGTAGTAACCCCCTCGGGTGCGAAGGTAAGCGTTAATCCCAAAGCCTTTAACTTATTGCTATCTACTTTCGAAGGATATAAGGCTCTCAAACATTCACAAATTTCACTACTCGATAAAACGTCATGGATATCGCCTATTTCCTTAAGAAACTTCATAACTTCCTTAACCTCGATCATGGGTTTAAATTGGAAAATTAAAAGGATAACATTAAGGGAGAAGCTCTCTAGTCGATTAAGTCAAATTTAATTTAAAAAAGGGGGAATAAAGTTAAAATTGTACGATCGCCTGTTAAGAATCAGAGTTGAGCAAGGGCTACATAGCTTTAGTGATAGTTTTAATTGTTCTGTTCGTAGGGCTTTACCTCTACTTCTTTCCTATAGGAGGAGGAAAGCTGGAAATTCCAGGAGGAGAAAAGAAGATACAGGTTTTTTCAACGGCATTTCAAGATCAGGGTAATATACCCGTAATTTACACTAAAGACGGTAAAGATATATCTCCTCCTATATCTTGGGTGCTTCCTCCAAATATCGAAGGGGTGGTGTGTTACGCCTTAATTATGTACGATCCCGATGCCCCTAACCCACCCTTCGTTCACTGGATATTATTCAACATACCTCCCGACGTTAACTACATACGCGAAAACGTACCTAAAGAACCCAAGGTACTGGGAGTAGGCCTGCAAGGTAAAAATGATTATGGAAAGATAGGCTATGGAGGGCCTCACCCTCCTAAGGGATCAACTCATCGTTACGTATTTAGGGTCTACGCGCTGGACTCCTACTTAACGTTAAGCGCTGGTTGTAGTAAAGAGGAGTTCATAAAGGCCGTTAAGGATCACATAATAGTATATGGAGAGTTAATAGGGATTTACGGTAGGTAATGAGGTTAAACGTTATTTGGTTCGATTCAATGGGTGCTAAAAGTAGCTGTATTTTAGTTGAGACGAGATCTGTTAACGTATTAATCGATCCGGGAGCAGCTGTCATGCAACCCTCCTATCCACTTCCTAAAGCTGAGAAAATTAAGCTCTTAAAAAACGCTGTTAAGGAGATAGAAAAGGCCTCCAAGAAGGCGGATGTCATCGTAATTACGCATTACCATTACGATCATCACTTCAAGCCATCTAATCCACATCTCTCAAGCCCGACTTCAATTTACGATAAGAAGAGGATCTTAATAAAGAACCCAAATGAATGGATCAATTTCTCTCAATTTAAGAGAGCTAGGGCTTTTATCGAGGAGCTCGCTAACTTGAAGGGAATCGATTTAAAGGACGTGTACGAAGAGGCTAAGGCCGGCAGTTACGACGATCCGGTCGAAAACTTAACCCACGCTCTATCTATGGATTTTGGAGATTACACAAGGAGGAGAGAGGAGCTTCTAAAAAAGGGGAGGAAGTTCTTCGATAACCTAACTAAAATATGGCGTAGAGGACCTTGGATAAGAGATAAGTTGAAATTGGGAGATATAGAGATAGAATTCGCCGATTCTAGAGAATTTAAGTTTGGCAACACCACTATCCGCTTCTCAAATCCCCTATTCCACGGCATAGAGTACGATAGAACGGGATGGGTTCTATCCGTATTTATTAGAGATGGGAGGGATTCGATATTGTATACGAGCGATCTAATGGGTCCTCAAATTGAGGATTACGCAGATATGATAATATCCATGAAGCCTAGAAAGCTAATTCTAGACGGCCCTCCTATCTACCTATTTCCATATATGTTAAATAGGATAAATCTCAATAGAGCCGTAGAGAACGCTAGGAGGATAGTTAGGGAATCGAGAGCCGAGCTTATAATATACGACCATCACTTAATGAGGGAGAAGGGCTATATGAAGTACGTAGGAGACGTATTTAAGGAGGCGAGAAAGGAAGGGGTAAGGCTTATAGCCGCTTCTGAAATGAAGGGAGAAAAGCCGTTAATAGACAGGATTTAAGGCCTGAATTCCGCATTTGTTATCGTTAGCTTTGATACCGCGTATCCTCCCCACTCATACCATTTCACGGTTACGTAATGATAACCTTGAGCTATAGTTACGGTTTTCGAGTAAGTTGTTGCCGGTTGTAGCTTCCAAGCATCTCCGTTAAACACGGGATTACCGTCTATGTAAACCTCCATACCATCATCGGTCGTTATCGTAACGGTAGTAGAGGTAGATGTGAAGTAAATAGAGGCGCTTGCTGAATACCCGATATGATCGCTATATCCGTTATATACGTTCCCCGCTCCCCAATTATAGTTATAGTTCAGTTGAGCCCACTTATCGCTTCCAACGTCGTTCCCAAAGCTTCCTGAGGAGCTAGTAACTTCGTACCACGTAACGTCCCAATAACTAGAGCCCCTTACTCTAACTACCATCGATGCAGCGGTAGCTCCCCCGCTTCCTAAGACTTTAAGAAGGTAGCTTTTTCCTACTTCAACCATCCTATCAAAGGTAACCGTAAGAACCTTAGATTCCCCTCCTCCTATAGTCTCCGATACCTGCCCCATTGCGCGGAGAGCTCCAGTATTAGGATCTACTAAGATAACGCTGCTTATAGATACGTTCCCAGTTCCCAAGTTAGTTACAGCTATCTCCGCTTTATTCCCCGTTACCTTCACTCCTTCAATCGTTGATATATTGGATACGTCCGTCTGGGATTGAAGTCTACTAATGAACGGATCTACGAACTTATAGACGAACACGCCACCAGCAACGCCTATAATTACGAGAGCTAAAACGGCTATTACCGGGAATACACCTCGTCTTTTCAATTTTCCCAATATGTTAACTTACTACTATGTAATATATGCTTTTTTCATTTGCCTAGAAACGCTTATAAAAGGCATCATTCTCTGAAAGATATGAAAATGTTTTTTCGATTTCGTCATTTTGTTAATAACGTCGAACTGTCCTTACTCATGTATTCATTGCTATACGGCTAGGTTTAAGGGAGAACCTTCAAAGGAGGAGGTTATTTCTTGGCTGGATAAAGTATCGAAGCTATCCGATTACATAGGCATAACCGGAGGAGAGCCTTTAGTGAGAAAGGACATTTTCGATATATTAGAGTTTGCTAGAGAAAAGTTTAAGTGGTTAGCTCTCCAAACCAATCTATCGCTTTTAACTAATGAAAAGGCTAGAAGATTGAGAGAGATCGAATTAGATATAGTTTACACAAGCTTAGATGGACATAATGAAGAGTTGCATGAAGTGATTAGGGGAAAAGGATCGTGGAGTCTGTTAATGAAAAAGCTGGAAATGTTAAAAGACATCCCCTTCTCCACAGTAACTACTATAAACTCCTTTAACTGGAACGTCGTAGACAGAATTGCTGAGAAGGCGGAAAAGCTTGGAGCATCCTCGGCCTCCTTTATCCCTATAATTCCTGCCGGTAGAGCATCCAAGTATTTAATGCCTACTCCTAAGCAGATGAAAAAGGCTATATCGAAGCTATCGAAAGCGGCAGATCATCTAGGTATTCCCATTTACATCTGGTGCTATCCATCGGCTAAGGCCATAGATGAAAATGGGAGCTTAAACGTTAGGCCTTGTCCTTCTAGATCCTTAGATATCGCGCCAGATGGTAGGATTTTGTTATGTGATACCTTAGATATACAAATCTCGCATATCAATAAATCAATCGAAGATATTGTTAGGGATTACGAAGAAAGCGAATGGGTTAAGCTCGTAGATAACAGGAAGCCCGA
>CAYQTV010000011.1:0-13028 GCA_964420525.1 uncultured Nitrososphaerales archaeon
GGTCTCTTTTCTAAAGTGACCTTTTGGAAAACCACCTACAACGAACATCGGTCTATAGCAATGGGAAGCTTCTTCTACTATTTCATTTAAATCTTTATATTTACCTAGCCTTGAAAAACCAATTACTACATCCGGTTTTACGTAATTTATTAAAAACTTCATATCTCCCTTAACGATTTTAATGAGCCAATTCCCTTCCCGATCTCTTATTATCCGTTCTTTGAAGAGCTGCTCGAAAAGTCCCTCGAATCTAAAGTAAGCTCGAGGGGGGCGTAAAAATTCCCTCAGAATAATGATTTCATTATTTATAGTATGAATAATAAATTGTAATTTTTTCTTTCTATATAAGGGTGATCCTGTTACATCTAATAAGACGTGGTAAACTATATCCGGTCTTCCCCTCTTTTCCTGTTCCTTGAGTTTTAACATCGCTTTGTGATGGTAGCTCCTATCTAAAAGAATCTCATCTACTCTTTTCTGCTTTCGTGCTGCATGTTTTAATACCGCTGGATGATTCCTTATCTCTTCCGGCACTGTTTCAATCGATGCTTCTGCTAAAACTATCACCGGATCCACAACTCTAATATATGGAGTAAAGAAGTTAAAAAATGATCGTTGAAAAGAAGGAAGGTAAGGGAGATGGTAAGACGACTTATCTCTAAAACATTGAAGATATTAGAGGAAGATCCAGAGCTGGCAGAGAAGTTAGCGAAGCTAGCGAGGAGAATAAGATTGAAAGCTAGAATAAAGCAACCGTACGAGTTAAAGATCCTCTTTTGTAAGAAATGTAAGAGCTTCGCTCCCCCACCTATCTATTCGAAAATAAGGATAAGAAAAGGCTGGCTCGTCATTACATGTCTAAAATGCGGAGGAATCTATCGTAAAAGGGTAAAGTTTAAAACAAGCTTAGATAAGCAAAATTAGGTCGATAAAAATGCCAACGGTATACGACGTTCCTCCAGATTTGCTAATACAAAGACTAGCAGAACATCTAAAGAAAATCCCTCAAATTCAACCTCCACCTTGGGCTATGTTTGTAAAAACTGGATCACATGCTGAAAGGCCTCCGCAAAATAGGGATTGGTGGTACTATCGTTGTGCCTCGCTTCTGAGAAAGATATATTTGCACGGTCCCATAGGTCTAACGGATTTAATGTCCGCTTATGGAGGTAGAAAACGGGTCGGTTATAAACTCGCACACCATAGGGATGCCGGTTCGTCCATCATTAGAAAGGCCTTGGCTCAATTGCAGGCTGCTGGGCTCGTTGAGAAAACCCCAAAGGGAAGGGTGATAACTCCGGAGGGAAGAAGCTTACTAGATAGACTTAGTACGGTAATATACAGGGAATTAGCGAAAAAGAACCCAGATTTAGCCAGGTTCATGTAAACCTTACTATATATGAAAAAATTATTAACAGGGAATTGGCGAAGGAAGATGGGGATAAGTACGAAGTCTGAGGTGTTAGAAAATGTCTAGCAGAAAGACGTCGGGGGAGAAAATTAGGTACATGAAGAGGTTAAAACAAAATGCCCCTCCGCCTACATGGGTAATAGTAAAGACTAATAGAAAGGTGAGATCTAACCCGAAAAGAAGGAATTGGAGGGTTACTAAACTAAAACTATGAGGTGTTTATGATGGCTGAAGCTGAGATATCTGAACGAATTTACACGATACCGCTGAGAATTTGTTGGGGATCTCCGCCTAAAAAAAGATCTCCAAGGGCAATAAGATTGATTAGAGAATTCATAGCTAAGCATATGAAAGCGAGTAAAGATAACGTAAGAATTACTCCTAAACTTAACGAACTTATCTGGCGGAGGGGTATAGAGCTTAGAATAAGGAGAGTGACTGTAAAGGCCGTGAAGGACGAAGAAACCGGGATAGTAAAGGTAGGTTTACCTGATGAAGATTTAAGAGAGGAATCTAAGTGATAATTAACAAAATGCCGATTTACCTCTACAATATTTATCGTAGTCCTAATATTGGTATTTTTGCTAAAGCAAATGAAAAATTTCTGTTTTTACCAATGGGTTACTCAGTTAGTAAATCAAAGAAGCTTGCAGGACTTCTAAAGGTCCAGTATTTTCACATAAGCATAGGTGGGGCTAGGGTACTGGGCCCCTTAATGGTTATGAACTCTAACGGCATACTTGTATCTAGGTTTATTGAGGAAGACGAGTTGAATAGGTTGAAGGAGAACACTAAGTTAAGGGTAGAGAGATTTGAGTCCAAATACACCTCCGTTGGTAATTTAATAGTAGCGAATGATAAAGGCTGTTTAGTTGCCGATATCCTATCCTCTAAGGAAGTAGAACAGATAAGGGACGTTTTAGACGTCCCTACAGAGAGGGGAAGAGTAGCTGGATATTTCCAGGTAGGTTCTACTGTTTTTGCAACGAATGTTGGAGCTTTAGTACATCCAAACGCATCTGATAAGGAAATTGAATACATCTCTGATGTTTTAAATGTTCCAGTAAGCGCAGGCTCTGTTAACGGAGGAGTTCCCTTCGTATCGTCAGGACTCATAGGAAATAGCAAAGGTATAATAACAGGTACCTTAACTACTGGTCCTGAGTTATTTATTATAGGCAAAGTTTTTAAGATGTAATACAAAAGTGATCAAGGGTCTAAATTGTCTAAAGACGCAGAGAGTACTACACAATCCTTGCTAGTTCAGCTAAGGATATTGGAAGCATACTACGAGGATTTAGTAGCAAGAGAATCCTTACTATCACAAGCTCTATTAGAAAATAAGGCTGCTTTAACCGCTGTCTCTTCTCTTCCTGAAAATCAGGAAATGGAAATAGTCGTACATATTGGAGGAGGGTTGCATATACCGGTGATATTTAAACCCGAGAGAAAATTAGTCGTGAGACTTGGAGCTGGAATAGCTATCGAGAAGTCTAAGGAGGATACGGTGAACTTTTTAAATAGAAGAATAAAGGAGATTGAGAAAGCTTTACAGGAAGTCATCGCTCAAAAAAATGAAACATTTAAGAGGATAAGTGTAATCAGAGATGAACTTAATAAGCTTATTAAACGGAAGTAATATGGTATGTTCGAGAAATTAAAGAACGTCTTCTCTTCAATTAAAAAATCCCTAAGTACTAAAACGTTAAATGAGAAAATAATAGATGAAGTATTCGATGAGTACGAAACTCAACTTATTGAGGGGGATATATCATTAGATATAGTTGAAGAGCTTAGAAGATCTTTGAAGGATAAACTAATTGGTGTTAAAGTAGAGAAGAAAGAGATTGAAAGCTTTATTGAAAATTCTCTCAGAAGTGTTTTAGCTGATATGTTATTGGAGCCGGAAAGAGATTTATTGCAACTAGTAAATGAAAAAAGGACGAATGTTAGAGAACCATACGTCGTCGTTTTCTTAGGTATAAATGGTACTGGTAAAACTACAACCATAGCAAAACTCGCCTATCTTCTGAAAAACAACGGGTATAGAGTGCTGTTAGCGGCTGCAGATACTTACAGAGCTGGAGCTATTGAACAACTTGAACTACACGCTAAAAGGTTAGGCTTAAAAGTTATATCACAAAGATATGGAGCAGATGCTGCTGCTGTGGCTCGGGATGCTATATTACATGCTAGATCAAATAGATATGACGTAGTTTTAATAGATACAGCCGGCAGAATGCAAACGAACCGAAATCTTTTAGAAGAACTTGATAAAATAGTGAGAGTTACTAAGCCAGATATGTCGGTTTTTGTAGGAGACGCTCTATCAGGACATGATATAGTAAATCAGGTCGAAACGTTTATGAGGAAACCGGGCTTCGATACCTCTATTCTAACTAAAGTTGATGCAGATGTTAAAGGTGGCTCAATTATAAATGTAGCATGGGCTAGCAAGAAGCCCATAATATACCTCGGCACCGGTCAAAAATACGACGATTTAATACCCTTTAGTAAATCATGGGTCATCAACAAGTTATTAAGCTAGTTTAAGCATCTTTAGTATCAGAGCTTTTTGAACGTGCATTCTATTCTCAGCTTGATCAAAAACTACGGATTGTGGTCCATCAATTACGTCTTCCTCCACTTCCTCTCCTCTATGAGCGGGCAAACAATGCATAAAGATAGCATTCCTAGAAGCCAACTTCATTAATTCCCTCGTAACCCTGAATTTCGGAATGAAGGTTTTAACCCTCTCTTCTCTTTCTCTCTCATCTCCCATACTAACAAATACGTCGGTATAAACAACATCTGCTCCTCTTACAGCTTCTTCAGGGACGCTAGTTATCTTGATTCTATCTCCAGCAATCTTGCGAGCCATATCAATAATAGCTTTATTTGGCATATACCGTGGCGGAGAAGCTACATATACCTTGGCACCAACCATCGCACCGGCTAAAATAAGCGAGTTACATACGTTATTTCCATCTCCAACGTAAGCTATATGTATATCTTCAACTTTGCCGAACTTCTCCCTAATGGTAAAAAGGTCGGAAAGAGCTTGACATGGATGTTCCAAATCTGATAGAGCATTTATTACCGGCTTCTTCATATTTATAGCCATTCTTATTAGAGTTTCATGACTGTAAACTCTAGCAATTACCATATCTACATATCGCTCCATCGTTCTAGCTGTATCTTCAATGGTCTCTCCTCTCGTTAATTGAGTGGTCTTTACGTCTATATAAATGCTAGATCCTCCAAGCTGGGCTATACCCGCTTCGAAACTTATTCTAGTCCGTGTAGATGGTTTCTCGAAGAAAAGCGCAAATATTTTTCCTCTTAACTGATCTCCTATCGGTTCTGCTTTTAATTTACTAGCTAAATCCCAGATTTCGAAAATTTCATCTCTAGTTAAATCCGCAATTGAAAGAAGGTCCTTTTTCATCTCCATCCTAATCTTTCCGCAAGCTTTAAAATCTTATCTTTGTAGTCTTAACACTTGATATGGGCATTAAAGATACTATAAGGTCAATAATACATGCTTTAAAGTATAGTAGAAAATCGTCAAGGGAAGAGTACTTGCTTTATCTAAAACTAGTATTTATAGCGCTTTTTTTAGTTGGAGGTATAGGTATAATAATACACTTAGTAGCATCAACAATAACGTATATGTTCTCGGGTTCATGAGTTAAGGTGTAGGATGATGGAGGAGAGCAAACCCCTAAATAGAATATTCGTAATTAAGGTAACGGGCGGCCAAGAGAGGAGCGTAGCCAATCTGCTCTACTCTAAAGCCTTAATAAGATCCTCTCCTATCTACTCTATAATTTTCATCGATAAGATGAAGGGATACTTATTAATTGAAGGTAAAAGCCTTCAACCGATAACAAACCTAATATCCGGAATTAAGCATATAAGATCCATAGTCCCAGGCACGATGTCTATTAGGGATATAGAAACGCTGGTGAGGCCTAAGGAAGTTGGAATAGAACTTTCTCCAGATCAAGAAGTCGTTGTTATCAGTGGGCCGTTTAAGGGAATGAGAGCGAAAGTAGTAAGACACGATAAAGAGAAGAGAGAAGCTACGATTATGCTTTTAGACATCCCCTATCAACTCCAAGTTACTGTTGAAGATGGATACTTAAAGCCTGTAGAGGGGTAAACTTAAAAGAGGTTAGGAGGAGAATGGAGGTTGGTAAAAATGGGAGAGGTGAAGACCTTTACCTTTCTAGTAAATGGGGGAGAGGCTAGTGCAGGGCCTCCTATAGGACCTGCACTGGGACCTTTGGGAGTTAACGTAACCGCTATAGTTAGAGCGATTAACGAGAAGACACAGGAGTACAAGGGAATGAGAGTTCCCGTTAAAGTTAAGATAGACGTAGAAAGAAAGACATTTGAGATAGAAGTGGGCCTTCCTCCAACTACGGCCTTAATAGCAAAGGAAGCTGGCATAGAAAAAGGTTCCAGCAATCCGAAGACAGAATTCGTAGGTAATCTATCTATGGATAAAATCGTAAAGATAGCAAAATTAAAGCTAGACAAATCCTATGCTAAGGATCTAAAGTCGATGGTTAAGGAGGTAATTGGAACGTGTATAAGCATGGGCGTAAAGATTGAGGGAAAAAACCCTAGGGATGTTATGCAAGAAGTAAAGGAGGGCAAATGGGACGACTTTTTAAATCGTAAAGGTTAATATATGGATCTTCATGAGGTTTTAACTGCGTGATTCAGATTGTCTGAAGCATTAACAGTTACTACATTAAGAGATTTAATAAGGGAAGCTAAGAGGATCTCTAAAAGAAGGAACTTCACACAATCTGTTGAAATCTACCTAGTGCTCGATTCAAAGAGAGTTAAAAAAGAGGAGATCAATATAAATGAAGTAATAGAATTACCGGCAAAACTCAACAAACCTTCAAAGGTATGTGTTATAGCCTCAGGTGCTCTAGCTTTGAACGCTAAGAAAGCAGGAGCTGATAGAGTAATAGAGCCAGATGAGTTAGATTCTCTAGTTACAAACAGAAGAGAGGCAAGGAAGATAGCGAGAGGATATGACATGTTTATTGCTGAAGCACCCTTAATGCCTAGGATAGGAAGAGCATTGGGCCAATTTTTAGGCCCTAGAGGGAAGATGCCGAGGCCCGTTCCTCCCTCCTCTGATATTACCGCTATAATACAGAAATTAAAGAATAGCATCAGAGTAAGGAGTAGAGGGCAGCTCGCAGTATCATGTAGAATAGGAGATGAGAAGATGAAGGAAGAAGATCTGGAGAAAAATGCAAAAGCGGTAATAGAGGCCTTAGAAAGAAAGATTCCTAATGGACGAAAGGGAATAAAGGAAATTGTTGTCAAGCTTAGTATGGGGAAGCCCGTTAGGGCGAAGTTAGAGGAGGTTGGCCTTTAATGCAAAGAACTAAGCCATACCCTAAAAGGAAGGTAGAAGCTTATAAGAGGGTACAGGAGCTCGCTAAGAAGTATCCTGTGATAGTGTTAGCTAACATGCATAAAGTAAGAACGATGCAAATAAACGAGCTTAGAAAGCGCTTTAGAAATGAAATGACCATTTACGTCGTTAAAAATAAGATCGCTGCATTAGCGCTTAAAGAGCTAAACCTTCCAGGAGTTCAAGACTTTATAAACTTCTTGAAGGGTCAAAATATGTTCATATTCACTTATATGGATCCTTTTAAGCTCTACATCCTACTAGAGAAGAATAAGGTTAACCTACCTGCAAAAGGAGGAGATATAGCAACGGATGATGTAGTAATTCCGGCGGGAAATACGGGACTTCCCCCTGGTCCTATATTGAGCGAGTTTAAGGAAGCGAAGGTACCAACTAAAATAGAATCCGGCAGTATATGGGTTGTTAGAGATACGGTTGTTGCAAAGAGGGGAGAAGTGATATCATCTAAACTGGCCTCCCTTCTTTCAAAACTAGGGATAAAGCCGATAAGAGCTGGAATTTCTATTAATGCCGTACTTTGGAATGGTAGAGTTTTAACCTCAGAGGACGTAAAAGTAGATGTAGAAGCCGTTAAGTCGGCCATTGAAACTTATGCACAAGACGCTATTAAGTTGGCGAATTACATTAAATATCCGACTAAGGAGCTGCTCCCCACTTACATACAGGAAGCTGTATCAAAGGCCTTGAGTTTAGCTACGAGAATAGAGTATCCAACAAAGGAGACAATGCCCTTAATATTACAGAAGTATCACTCAATTGCCGAAGCTATATTAAGTAAAATTAAGGAAAAGGGTTATGGAGGATAAGCTAACCGAAGAGGGCCGCTAATCCCTCTAAGGCTTCCTCTTCTTTCTTCTCCTCCTCTTTCTTCTTCTCTTCCTTCTTTACCTCCTCTTTCTTCTCTTCAGCTGGAGGCGCGGCCGCGACTGGCATAGTTACGGCCGTTTTTAACGCTTCGTCTATATTTATTTCATTTAAAGCAGCAACTAAAGCTTTTACCTTTACTTCATCGGGTTCTACTCCTGCAGCCTTTACCACCTTCTTTATATTCTCCTCCGTAAGCTCCTTCCCTAATCTATGAAGCAACAGAGCGGCGTAAATGTACTCCATACTTAATCACGTGGTAAAGGTGTTATCGATAGTCTATTTAAAATTTCCTTTTTAAACGAGACCTTAAATACTAGATCGATAGTTAGATTAAGGTCGAGTTTGAGTAAGGCGGTAAAATTCAGATTACTAGAGAAATTTTCCTCGGAACCCGATAAGTACTATAAAGTATCTTTATTCGATGAAAAAGGATTTGTGAGAAGAAGATGTAAAAAATGCGGACATTTCTTTTGGACATTAGATCCCTCCAGAGATCTCTGCCCCAATCAACCATGTAGTGATTACGAATTCATTGATAATCCTCCAACGTCCTTAAGAGAGGATTACGTTAATACATGGAAATTGATCGAAGACTTCTTCGTTAAGAGAGGACATACGAGTATAAAGCGATATCCAGTAGTATCGAGATGGAGGCCCGATCTATATTTTACCGTTGCTTCAATAATTGACTTCCAAAGAGTTGAAGGCGGGAAGATCATTTTCGATTTGCCCGCCAATCCGTTAATTGTTCCTCAAGTAAGTTTAAGGTTTAACGATATAGAAAACGTAGGGGTAACCGGGAGACATTATACATCGTTCTGCATGATTGGACAACATGCATATAATGATGAGAAAGGATATTGGAAAGACAGGACCATAGAGTTGGATTTTAGGCTTTTGAATGAAGTCTTTAAGATACCTGAGGAAGAAATAATATTCGTTGAGGATGTATGGTTAGGTTATGGAGCCTTCGGATATTCTCTAGAATATTTCGTTAGGGGGTTAGAGCTTGGCAACGCCGTCTTCACGGAATTTGAAGGCTCGCCGGAGAGCTATAAAACTCTACGGCCGAGCGTTGTAGACATGGGAGCTGGATTGGAGAGATTTGTATGGCTGCAACATGGAACCCCAACAAGCTACGATCCGGTATTTGGAAAAGTAATGGACAAGTTCATCGATAGTGCGTGTATAGAAAGGGATAACGAACTACTGAAGAGGTATTATTCTGTAGCTGGTAAGCTAGATCTAGAAGGCATGGCAGATCCTCAGAGCGAGAAATTGAAAATCGCAAGAAACATAGGGATTAGTGAAGTTGATTTACAAAAGAAAATATTCCCTATAGAATCGGCATATATCGTCTTGGATCACACGAGAACTCTTCTGTTTGCAATAGTTGATGGAGCGTTGCCAAGCAACGTGGGAGGGGGTTATAACTTAAGGGTGATCTTAAGGAGAGCTCTGGACATCATAGATAGACAGAACTGGGAGATTTCATTGGAGGATGTAATGACGTGGCATGCAGAGTCTCTTAAGAAGATGTATCCAGAATTGATAGAGAACATAGAAGTTGTAAAGGAGATAATCGATATAGAAAGGAAAAAGTATAAGTCGACTAAAGCGAGAGTTATGAAATTAATTGAAAAGTTGAGAGGAAAACCTCTTACAACGGAGGATCTCGTAAATCTATATGATTCACATGGCGTAACTCCTGATTTATTACTTCAAAAGGGAATAATATCTAGGATACCCTCGGATTTTTACCTAAGGGTAACTGAGAAACATATAACTACAAAGATTCAGGAAGAAAAGCTCGATATTGACGTTTCGAATATTCCTCCTACAATACCTCTCTTTTACCAGGATAGATATTTATTTGAATTCAAGGCAAAAGTCCTGAAGGTTATCAATAATTACGTTATACTGGATAAGACAGCCTTCTTTGCGAGATCCGGAGGTCAAGAACCTGATAGAGGATACATAGGAAGTTGTGCTGTATTAGACGTAATCAAAGTAGGCGATGTAATATTGCATAAAATCAAAGGGGTACCTCCGAAAGAGGGCAGCGTCGTTTATTGCAAAATAGATAGAGATAGAAGACTTGCATTAATGAGACATCATACAGCTACTCATATAATCAATGGAGCTGCCAGAAGGGTATTAGGTCCTTGGGTTTGGCAACACTCTGCTTTCAAAGAAGCGGATAGAGCAAGATTAGATATAACGCATCATTCTCATTTAACCGAGGAACAAGTGAGGAAGATAGAGGAAGTGGCAAATGAGATCGTAATGATGAATTTACCGGTCGAATTTTACGTACTTCCCAGAAGTGAAGCTGAAAAGCGATACGGATTTAGAATTTACCAAGGAGGAGTTGTTCCAATGAAGGAATTAAGAATCGTTAACATACCTAACTTTGATGTTGAAGCTTGTGGAGGAACTCATTGTACTACTACAGGAGAGGTAGGGTATATAAAAATAATAAAAACGGAGAGAGTTCAGGACGGTGTAGAAAGGATAGAATTTGTCGCCGGCTATCCTGCTGTTAAATTTTCAAGGGAAAGAGATAAAATCATCTACAGAGCTTCTGAGAAGTTAGAAACTATACCAGAGAGAGTTATACAGGTTTTAGATACCGTTCTAAAAGAAAGAGACTTTTTAAGAAAGAAATTAAAGAAAATATACAAGCAATTAGGCAGTTTATATGCTCAAAATCTAGATAGGGTAACTCAAAAGGTAGGGGAGTTCAAAGTGCTATTATTAGATGATGAAGCTCTAGATCGTGAAGCTCATATTTGTATTGGTGATTCGCTAACTAATGTTGATAAAAAGCTAATGTATGTTGGAGTGTGGCAAGAAAAAGACAAATATAGAATACTAATATTCATGGGCTATGATGTTATAAAAAATGGAGGAAATGCGGGAGCTTTAATTAGAGAAATAACGAAACAATTCGACGGTTCAGGAGGAGGAAATGAGAGGCTAGGACAGGGAGGGATGAAATCATTTAAGAAAGAGAAAGTAATGGAGGAGTCCATCAAGTATTTATCCTCTTTAATTAAATTAGGTGGTTGATTATGGAAGAGGTCTGGGTAAAAAAATGGGAGGAAGCTAAAATATTTGAAGCTAACGTTGATGAGAGTAGAGCTAAGGTGTTCGTTACATTCCCATTTCCGTATATGAATGGACCATTACATTTAGGCCACGCATTTACTGCAACTAGGGTGGACGTTTATGCAAGGTTTAAGCGAATGCAAGGATATAACGTTCTATTTCCATGGGCGTGGCATTGGACAGGCCAACCTATAGTTGCAGCAGCTGAGAGACTTGCCAGAGGAGACCCTGACATGATAAGAGAATTTAAGGAGATCGATAAAGTGCCCGATGAAGAGCTAAAAAGGTTCACCGATCCGGTTTATATGGCTAAGTACTATACCGACAAGAATAGAGAGGCGGTTAAATTACTTGGGTTTTCAATAGATTGGAGGAGGGAATTTCATACCACCTCCTATCATCCTCATTTCAGCAAATTTATAGAGTGGCAATATCTAAAGCTGAGAAGTAAAGGTTACGTTGTTAGAGGAACACACCCGGTCGTATGGTGTCCCCATTGTAAAAGCCCTACGGGAGATCACGATAGATTAAAAGGAGAAGGGGTGGCTCCTGAGGAATACTATCTCGTCATGTTCAAGTTAGTAGATGAAGATAAGTATCTGGTAGCAGCGACGTTTAGACCTGAAACGATATTCGGTACGACGAACGTCTGGCTTAACCCCAAAGCTAAGTATGTAGAAGCAAAGGTAGATGATAAGATATGGATTATAAGTAAGGAAGCAGCTTCTAAATTAAGAGAGCAATTACGGAATGTTACTATTATAAAGGAATTCGAGGGGCGCTCGCTAATTGGAAGGGAATGTGTCGTTCCAATAGTTAACTCTGTTGTTTTAATACTTCCGGCGGAGTTTGTTGATCCAGAAAGCGCATCAGGCGTTGTATATAGCGTACCTGGACACGCGCCCTACGATTGGCTCGCCTTAAGAGATATACTACAAGGAAAAGTCGATCTTAAAGAATACGGTATAGACCTAGAGAAAGTTAAGAACATAAAACCGATCTCCATCATCGCCGTTCCGGGTTATGGCGAGTTCCCTGCTATAGAAGTGGTGGACAAATTAAAGGTAAAAGATCAGTACGATCCTAAGGCAGAAGAAGCCACTAAGGAGATTTACAAGAAAGAATTCCATATGGGTATAATGAAGGATAACTGCGGCGTTTTTAAGGGGTTAAGTGTTTCTGAGGCTAAAAAAGCCGTTCACGAGGAGCTTACTAGACTCGGCCTCGGCTCGACGATGTACGATCTACCAGAGCCTGTAATATGTAGATGTACAACGAAGTGTATTGTAAAGGTTTTACAAGATCAATGGTTTTTAAAATATTCTGATCCGAACTGGAAGGAAAAGGGAAAGAGATGCGTTAGTAAGATGAAGATATATCCTGAAGAGGCCAGACGCTGGTTCATTAGCACTATAGATTGGCTTAAGGAATGGCCATGCGCTAGAAGGACCGGTTTAGGAACTCCCTTACCCTGGAATAAAGAATGGATAATTGAGACGCTAAGCGATTCAACGGTGTATATGGCCTTTTATACAATAGCGCATATAATAAAGGAGGAGAAAATAAGGCCAGAACAACTACTTCCAGAAGTCTTCGATTACGTTTATTATGGAATAGGAAGGGTCGAGGAAATAGAGAAGCTTTCTGGAATAAAGAAAGAGGTACTTAATAGAATGAGGAAGGAATTCCTCTACTGGTACCCTGTAGATCTAAGGAACTCCGCTAAAGAGCTCGTACCGAACCACCTAACCTTCTTTATACTCCAGCATGTAGCTCTATTTCCGGAGGAATACTGGCCAAAGGCGATCGGAGTTAATGGAATGGTTATGATGGAAGGCATGAAAATGGCTAAGTCAACAGGTAATATTATGACCATAAGGGATGCTATAAGTCTGTATGGTAGTGATACCGTAAGGGCTACGCTATTATTAAGCGCCGAAGATATGGATGATCCAGATTGGAGATCGAAAAATGCAAAGGATCTAAAAGAAAAGATCGAATCATTAAAGCCCTTCATCTTAAAGCTACTAAAAGAGGCGGTAGGGAGAGATGAGAACTACATTGATAGATGGCTATTGAGCAGGATGAATAGGAGGATAAGCGAGGTTACCGAAGCTCTAGATCAATTGCGAACTCGAACAGCCCTCCATAAGGTACTATTCGAAACGCTGA
>CAYQTV010000012.1:0-12923 GCA_964420525.1 uncultured Nitrososphaerales archaeon
CTTAGAGACCGGTCACTGATGGAAAGTACGTTCCGAACGCTGAGGAAGTGCGGAATTCGCTAGTTAAAAATTAAAACTTCTAAAGCGCATAAAGAGGAATAGAGCCCTCGGAAAAGTTGAGAAGGAGGTAGATATAGATGGGAAGGAGGGATCTAAGTGGGGCAGTGATAGTAAACCGCCATAAGGTAGCGGATGACGAATTTGCGGATAGGAATGCTGAAAAATTGCACCTATTATACCCATTCATTCAAGCATGCTTAGGAAGATATAGAGCATGGACATCTTACGGAGGCGCTCTAGCCTCCGATACAGGTGGTATACGCCATGGAAAAGAGCGCTCTTTAAACGAGGTGGGTTTGAAATGAGGATACTGCTCCTCTCCCCTCCAACTATAAGCGCGATTAAAACCGTTATTGGAACGACAGGTCCTCCCTTAGGACTAGCATATCTGGCTTCCATGGTGAGAGATGAGCATGATGTCCGCATCGTCGATTCTCTGGCTGAAGATTACGACTATGAAGACGTAGAAAGAGTGATAAGAAGGTTCAACCCCGATATTGTGGGTATATCTTCGACGACCTCGATGATGCCTGACGCATACGCAGTTGCGGAGATGGCAAAGAGATATAATGAGAATGTGAAGGTAGTGATGGGCGGTCCCCACGTAACTTTTGTGCCAGACAGGACTTTTAAAGAATGTCCCTATATCGACTTCATAGTGAGGGGAGAGGGAGAGGTAACGTTCAAAGAGCTTGTTAATGCTTTGGAGAAAAACGAGGATCCTTCAAACATTTTAGGGCTTAGCATAAATAGAGGTGGGAAGGTAAAGAACAACCCTCCACGCCCTCTTATAAAGGATATCGATGCGATTCCTATGCCATCCTACGATTTGCTCCCTATGGAGAAGTATCAGGCCGGTGGGGTGAGGTTTGGAACCATAATAACGAGCAGAGGATGTCCATTCAACTGCATATTCTGTTCCTCCTCTCTCCAGTTTGGAAAGAGATGGAGAGGGCACAGCGATTCGAGGGTGATCGAGGAATTGAAACTTCTCCACGAAAAGTATAGGATTAGAGAGATAGAGTTCTTAGATGACGAGTTTACCTTGAACAAGTCACGAGCGGTAAGAATTGCCAAGAGGATAAGGGAGGAAGGGCTCGATATTTCTTGGTCTGCATCTTCCAGAGTTGATACATTTACAGATGAGATCGCCCAAGCGATGAAAAAAGGCGGATGTCATACCGTGTACTTTGGAATTGAATCTGGCTCTCAAAAAACCTTAGATTTTATAGGCAAGAAAATAACTCTGGAGCAATCGATTGCCGCGGTTAAGAAGGCGAAAAGCCACGAACTTAATGCCTTAGGAGCGTTCATTATAGGATTTCCAGATGAAACAAAAGAGGATGTAGAGAAGACGATAAAATTTTCAAAAAAGGTAGGCGTGGATTACGCTCAGTTCACCATAGCCACCCCTTACCCTGGGACGAGGTTATGGGAGTACGCATTGACAAAGAAGCTTATATTGACTTTCAACTGGAGAAAGTACACAACTCTAGATCCCGTAATGAAATTGAAAAATTTCACCAGTCAGCAGATAATGAGAATGCTTCAGAAAGCATATCTATCGTTTTACGCACGTCCATCGTACCTAATTAAAGATCTGATTTTGAGAAAGGGCTTTATATTCAAAAGGGCTATTCTAGGAGCTGTAAAGATGCTCAGATTTATAGTGAAGGGCGATTAAAAATGCCAAAGATAGTTTTAACGGCGGATAGAGCTCTATTTACAGATTACCACGGCTATGATTTCCTTGGATTTGGTTTGTGCTTACCATATAGACTCGTTCCTGAGGGTATAGAATATCACATACTCGCACCTAAGACGCCGGTAGACGGTTTAAGGGCAAAGTACGCTCCTTATGCTCTAAGTAAAGTAGAGGCGTCCTTACTCGCTTCTGGGCTTAGCAGAGAAGACGTGGTTGTTACCCCTCCACATATGATAAGGAAGGCCATTGATAGAGATACGGAGATAGTTGGAGTACATGTAGTTGACCCGAAAGGTTTAGCTCCGGTTTCGTGGACATTAAAAGCGTTAAGTGGAGGTGGTAAGACCTGTACGGAACTTGAATTTGAGAAGCTTATATACGAAATAAAGTCTTTAAAGGAGAAGTATAAGTTCAAGGTTATAGTAGGCGGTCCCGGTAACTGGCAGTTGAGAGGATACGAAGACGAGTACGGGATAGATGTTTTGTACGATGGCGAATCCGAGATAACATATCCTGCTATTGTTAGAAAAATTCTCAATGGAGAGAAAGTGCCGAGATACGTGCAAGGAGAACCCGCTCCTGTAGATAAGATTCCACTCATAACAACGCCAAGTAGAAACGGATTAGTTCAAGTTACGAGAGGATGTCCAAGGAGATGTCACTTTTGCAACCCGACAATGTGGAAGTTCAGGTCAATCCCCTTGGATAATATTATAAAAGAAGTAGAATTGAACCTAGAGAACGGCGTAAAAGGTATAAGCTTTATTGCGGAAGACGTGCTGCTTTATGGTGCTAACGGTCTTCAACCAAACTCCGATGCGGTTAAAAAGCTGTTTAAATCAGCGGTAGATTTAGCAGAGAAGTACGGGGCTTCGAGGAGTATAGGGTTTTCGCACGTATCCTCTTCTTCGGCGTTAGCCGTGAAGGATGCAGTTAAGTATATTTCGGAAATCGAGGAGTTAAGCGATGATAATCCGGCGTTCCCTCAAATAGGTCTAGAATCTGCCAGTCCTAGGCTCGTAAGGAAGTACTTTAGAGGAAAGGTATATCCTTGGAAGCCTGAGGACTGGCCGAAGATCTTAATCGAATCTTCAAAACTGTTTAATGATGTGTATTGGTATCCGTGCTACACGTATATCATAGGGTTTCCCGATGCGACACCGGATGACTATGTAGCAACCACGGAGTTAATAGATAATTTGAAGAGCGAGGGTTTTATCGGATGGACTTTCCCCTTGCTATTAATACCGATGGGAGGCTCGATAATAGAGAGGACGAGGAAAACGGGCTTCACATACTTATCAAAACTACCAAAGGAAGCTATTGATTGCATAATAACTGGCTGGAAACTAAGCGCTCGTAATTCCAGAAGATTAGTCAGTAAACTAATGAAAGGCATGAATCCATTAACATCGAGGATAATGCTTAGTCTGGCATTTAAGGCGATAGATGTTATAGAGGCGGGGATAGAAGGTATAAGCAGAGAACCCGAGATTATAAATGACGTATATGGTAAGGTTAACGTTAGGAGTAATTGGGATTTTGTCAAAATTACACTATTGCATAGGTGGTAAATAGCTGACCGGACGATCGCTTAGCATTAGAGAGAATTCAATCTATATGCCCGAAATATTTCCGTTCTCTTCTTTTCTTTTTTGGACCTTCTCCTGTTATAAGGGGCATGTCTAGATGAATTTCCTAGAGGTAGCTATGCTACCGATGAAGGGGGTGGATGAAGAAAAAGTCCCTGCTGTCGATACAATTCGATTAATCTTAAATAAAATGAGGCATAGGACAAACGGCCTTAAATACTAGGGTATTTAAGTAGCGGATCGCTAGGATAAGCCCGCTGTAGCGAGCGGATACTGGCACATTTAGGTGTTCTTTCAATTGCTTGCCCGAAGCTCTTTTCTTACGTGTTCGAGTATATATTATCTCTATATAGAGTTAGAAAGTATCTCTATAGAAAGTTAGAAAGAAAGATTGTATAATTATCCAATTTCGAATTTGTGGAACTGCAAAGTTAACCAAAAACTTACTAACTTTACCGAACAATCGGCACATGCCTCTATGCGAGGAGATAAGCTAACTATATTTAAAAAGATGTAGCTAGCGGATTTAAGGAGAATAGGAGCGTTTGTAGATGCTCTTCAACCTTGTTAAGAAGCGTCAAGTTGATGTCGTAGTAGAGTTCAAGGACAGGTTAACAAGGTTTGGGACTTACTATCTCAAGAAGTACTTTGAATTACATGGTGTTAAAGTAGAGGAGACTGAGAAGCGGTACGTGGAGAAGCTTATTGGGGACTTTGTATCCATAGTCATCAACTTTGCTTTAATCCAAGTAAGAATGTAGCCCTTTTAGAGAAAGCCGAAATTTAAAACGGTTATCGTTGACGAGTTTAGCGCCTTAACTTTTAAAGTCTCCTTCCTTTAGCTTAGCTAAATATTGGATATGTTTGATTCACTTTCTCCAGCAGATCTTCATATATAGCTTCTGAAATCTTAAGCTCTCTAAGCCTAGATGGATAAACCTAGCTACCCTCCTTTTGTTTAAACATTTAACCATCAGCCTCTAGCTGCCTTTCCGATGTACTTTAGTTGGTTAAATTACGCTTTAAAGCGTACTTGGCTACGACTCTGACTGAAATCCTCTAAGGGCAATGCCCTGTACCAGCTTCAACGTGTCCAAGACGTGGGATCCCTCGCTCCAGATTCAAGCATGGCTTTATACATAGCATAATACGTCTGATGGTTCTCCTTGAGGAATTCAAACGTCCTCTTAACATCGTTGGATATATGAGATAAGGCCTTACGTTCAATCCGTAGCTTCTGGAAAGCACCATGTCCATAATCCAAGCGAATATTCCATGGCTTACCTCATTTACTGAATATTATTGAATATAATGTCTAAATGCGTTCCTTAACCGCTTGTTCTCGTGCCTAACCACGTAGTCTATGAATTGCTCGCTCAGCTCCCTTCCCTTCAGGTACTTCTTGAGTATGCTCCCGTAGAAGCTTAAAAGTTTTTCCCGTTCTAACTCTTCTACGCCTCTCGCACTCTGAAAGGAAGTGTTCGGAATCATGCTCCATTCGAGTTTAACCCCAACAGGCTTACTTCCAGCATCCTCCCAAATTCTCTTTAAAATTGCTAACTACAGACTTCAGCATGACGTTCTTCAAGTATTCGTCTTTAGAAGCTAGAGCTGCCACTTCATAAAGCTAGGGAGTAGTCTGTAGTTCCATCTTCCTTGACCAACCCTAACGCCCTAAGCTTATCCGTTGCCAAGATGACGTCCTTAATCCCGTCGTTGTTTAAGAAGTCAAGACATAATTCAACTACATGATCCGGTCGCTTCTGGTATCCCTTAATACCTAAACATGCTTGGCTTGGTAATTCCAAGCCCCTTACACGCTTCATTGGAGCTAAGTAAGCTTCAAGATCTTAAGCCTAGTATCATCGCCTAAACCCTCGACGTTGATCCGCATATCCGTTATGAATACACATTCATAATCTATGTATAGTTTCATCTATGTATAGTTTCCGAAATTTTTAGCATATAGAAACCGAAAATTATGTAATTTACTTAATAATGGACATACTGAACATAAATTTGGCAATATACCTGACGTATGGAAAATGGGCCCGCCGGGACTCGAACCCGGGATCTCCGGCTCCGAAGGCCGGCGCCTTATCCAGGCTAGGCCACGGGCCCTCGATCTGTATCTGATTCTTCATTTCACAGATAACCCTATGATCCTTTTAAGTTTTATAACAGCTGCATCAATTAAAGATCGTACAAATATCTTGGTATGCTAAAATTTTCATCTTTTAAGTTTTTGAAATATCACCTTTAGAAAGAAATATATAAAGCAAAATTAAATAGTTCATGATTAGAGTCGTGTCCTTAGATAAATTATCAGGTAAAAAGACAGCTGCCGTGCTGCTAATAGCGGTACTCCTTGCTTCTTTATTAACTTATTTCATTACCTTTGAACAGTTAAAGGGGGTAATTGAAGAAAAAGAGGACGAAGTAAGAAGACTTAAAGAACAGCTAAGCGGATTAGAATCTAAATTACAAAGTTTTGAGGAAGAGATAACGAAGTTAAGATCGGAAGTTGAAGAGAGGAATATTAGAATTGGAGAGTTGGAGAACGCAGTGACACTCCTTAATGCTACTATTACACAATTGGAGAGGGAGAAGGAAGAACTTCTGATTGCCTTACAGGAACGAAATGCTAGAATTAGGGAGCTGGAGGAGACCATAAAATCCCTTAACATAACTACGTATGAAAGAGATGTATTAATTCAAAGGTTAGAAAAGCAGATAGAGGTATTGAAGAACGAGCTTAAGGAGTTAATGCAGTTTGTAAAAGCTTCACCCGAGAACGTTACGATACTAAGCGTTTATCCGTGGATAAAGAAGGTCGTAGCGGAGGAGAACAGAACCGTAACCGTTAAGTTCTTTATTGAAAATAACGTTGGACGTAATATAACGCGCTTTAGCCTCGAATATACCGTAGCGGAGCCGGACGGTAAGATAAGCTTTTCCTCCATTTACGCTGACCCAGGTCTCTTCCACACGAATTATACGGAATCTTACTACTCAATAACCTTCTCCTTCTCGCTTAAGAATGGATCGATGCTTAAGGAGGGAGAGTCAACGGAGTTAGTAGCCTCCTACATTAAAGAAGTCGGGGCCGTTATAAGCGAGGAGGTTACTATAGATCCGGAACCGCATCCCACCGCAGATGCGAATTACAATCAAGTTAATGACCTACTAGAAGAGATGATAGCGGAAGCCTCTAGGGTAGGAAACAAAACGGAGATAATAATAAGCTTAAAAAGGCCTATAACATCTGAAGACTTAGAGCTTTTCGAAGAGTTTGGAGGAACGGTAACAAACGAGCTACCCATAATAAACGGATTCTGTGGACTAATTCCAGCTATGAATTTTTCTAATTATCTCAGAGAGATAGAGGATGTAGTATACTTCATCGATCCGAATCTGCCCATGCAATTAGAGCTCGTCACATCCGTTTCGAACATTAGGGCGAACGTAGCTTGGAACGCTGAGAGACCTTTTAGGTTTAGAGGGGATCCTAGAACTTCTATAGCTCTCATCGATACGGGCATAGATGATTCTCATCCAGGATTTGGAGGTTATCAGGACGTAGCTACAGTAGGATGGGGTGGGTTAAATCCAAATACTAAGATAGTTGGTTTCGTGAATTTCACCACCACTCCCCCGTCAACTACCAATCCCATGGATAGGAATGGTCATGGAAGCCACGTAGCAGGTATAGCTGCGGGATCTGGCGGAGGAAACCCTGCAGGTCGATATGTAGGCGTAGCACGTGATTCAAAGCTCGTTATGCTTTACTCTAGAATGGTTGATCAGACGATTGCGGCTATTAACTGGGCTATAAACAACGCTAGAACTTACGGCATAGTTACCATTAGCATGAGCGCTGGCTTCGGGTTAAGGCCTATTGTTAATTTGGAGAGAGCTGTGAATAGGGCTGTAGATAGAGGAATTCTCTTCGTAAAATCCGCGGGGAATTGGTGGCATTTAGGTTTAGGAATTACGACTCCTGGAAATTCACTTAAGATACTTACCGTAGGAGCGGTAAATAAATCGGATTTCGTTACTAGCTATAGCGCTAACGGTATTGGATTGGACGTAGTAGCTCCAGGAGATAATATCGTTTCGGTTGATTCCAACGATAGGAATAGGGCTCCAGGGTTAGATAACTACGTAAGTATGAGCGGAACTTCTATGGCCGCTCCTCACGTAGCAGGAGAGATAGCCCTCCTAATAGATGCCGTTACCGATTACAATGGAGTAGATGAAGATGGAGATGGTAAGGTAGATGAAGATCCATGGGATGGCGTGGATAACGATGGAGATGGATTAATAGACGAAGATTTGGGAGAGTGGATATACGAGAGGAAATTCGGGATTTTTGATAATGAAATTATCGATGATGTTAATGGCAACGGAATTTATGATGCCGGTGATCGTGTAGTGTATGAAGGTAAAAGACCCGGTATCCAATCTATCCTGTTTAGTTCGTTAGCAATTAGGCTTAAAGGCATCATATTAATGACGGCGTTCGAAGTACAAAAGGGAGAGAGGGCCGATCGAAGACATAGGTGGATCGACGTTAATGGAAATGGAAGACCTGATGGTGACGATCTATTCTTCTTCGATCGCAACGATGATGGACACGTGACCTTTACCGATACAAATGGAGATGGCGTTTTCGACGTTTTCGAAGGTTTCGAGGGTCCTAATAGGCCAAGGCAGAGAACCGCTTTACGTCCAGGAGGATGGGTTGAGTACTGGCTTGATTTCGATAACGACGGCGTTAGAGACCGTAACGAGCCTAGCATAAACGCGACGGCAAGACCCGAAGTTATACTAAACGATCCGGAATTCCCGAGAACTCCTAATGCAGGTAGGGTTAATAGGCCTTTCTTAAATAAAGGAGGTTGGGATAGCACGGAAGGCTTCGGAAGAATCTGCGTAGATGGAGCGCTAGATGCCGTTACCAAATCCTTCTGCGCTAAGGCTGAAGATTACCTAGGCCCTGATCCAGACGATAAGAAGGTCTGGGCCGCTCATGTTTACATGTATAAGGACGCGGAGTATAAGTTAAAGCTTAAGGTACCTTCGGGAGCAGATTACGATTTGTACATATACGATTACAATCCACGACTTAGCGGAAGTCCCGTCATAATTGAGAAGAGTACTAGGGCAAGTGGTGATGAGCTTATAGACTATTTCAGCCCTCCTAAAGACGGCATATATTACGTCGTAGTGAAATGGGTCTCCGGTAGAGGGAACTTCACATTAGAGATGGAGACGAAGAAAAAGTACACCCTCATGTTCTACTTTGCAGCCGATCGAAAAGGATTAGATGAACTGGCTTTTGAAGATTTGAACGAAATAGAGAGGGCAGGGCCGGATGGCAGGGTAAACTTAGTCATGCATGTGGATTGGAATGAAAGGAACCAAAGCCATGTTCACAGATTTGTATGTACGTGGTTAAGGGATGACAGGCCGAACAATAGGTGGAAGGAGCATTTAATCTCGCTCCACAATATGTGGTCTTACCCTTATACGTTATGTGAAGATAAGGGCGAAGCAAATACTGGAGATCCTCAAACCTTAATCGAGTTCTTGAACTTCACTACGAGGTATTTTCCAGCGGAAAACTATGTTTTAGTTCTTTGGGGAGATGGAGATGGATGGAAGGTTAACGAGAGGTTTAGCGAGGATAGAGGAGCTGGGCTATTAAGCGATTCTAAAGCAGGGCCGGATGCTTTAACAATGGAGGAGCTTAGACGGGCTCTTAAGGAGTTCACGAGTTTAAGGCAAGGGATAGGCAATTTAAGCTCGAATTGGGGACCTAAGGTTCCAAAATTAAGCATAATAATGTTTGATGCGCCCTTGATGGCAACGATAGAGGTTGCTAGAGAAGTCGCTGATTACGCACGATATATGGTAGCTTCTCAAGGAGCATGGATTAAGGAGGGTTTAGAGCCTCCTACCAAGCTTATGGATAAGGATAGGGGAGGGTGGAACTATACTAAGGTTATCGAGCATCTAAAGAGCGAATTGAGAAAGAACCTCTCCTATAGCCCCTATCAGTTCGCAAAACAACTTCCAGACCTAGGCAAAAACGGAGTGCATACAGCTTCATCCATCGATCTCTCGAACTTAAAGGAGTTCATTAAAATCGTCGATGCTATGGGAAGGCAGCTGGCTTCCGGGACGAGGGATTACCAAGAGCACATAAATCCATCTGATAACGTAGCGGAGCGCTTGAGGCTCATCCGGTTATCTGTTCAAACCTTTGGAGGCGTTACAACGCTACCGGTCTTGAGATATGGTTACGATTTAGATCCTGGAACGAATTCACAGCTTAGCCCTCTCAGATTTACGAATAAGGATCCGGTTTGGGGAGATATGGATTACATCGACCTTTATCACTTTGCCGATATGGTTGTTAAAGATCCTATAATTCCAGAGAGATATAAAGGAGGAGCAAGGAGCGTACTAGCTAACTTCAACAAAGTAGTTATATCTGAGTACCATAATTCCAGCTTTCCGAATGCGCACGGCCTTTCGATTTACTTTCCCTACCAACAGACTAGGCATATAGAGGCAACGGACTGTATATGTGAATACGATTACGTTAGCCCCGCTAAGCTCTCACAATATCAGTATGCGCGTACGATCTTTGCATCTGAAGCATCTGGATGGGTTAGCTTTTTGCACAATTACTGGATACCGGTTGCTGATATCGGGTTTGATGTAGAGGTCGTAAAGGTAGGGGAGCCGGTTTCATTTAACGCCTTAGGTTCATCGGATGCCGACTCTTCTAGAGAGTTCGTAGATAACGGATACGTACCACGTTATTACTGGGAATTCGGAGATGGAGCGACCGCGGAATCTTACTGGTATGATCTAGACAATGATGGAGCGAGGAACGATCCAGAGTTTGCTACGGATGGCGTTTATGATGGAATGACCACTCACGCTTACGCAGCTCCTGGCGTATATTACCCAGTGTTGTATGTTAATGATGAAGATAAAAAGGTTTCAAGTGATAGCGCCATCGTTATAGTTATACCTTATGAGCTTCCCGTATATCCTGAAACTCCCGAAACTCCTCCTACTCAAGATACTCCTATTGGAGACGCAGCTAGGACGATTGTGGCTATCGTGAGATTTGAGTTAACTAAAAGTACCGAGTTGATTCCCGAAGAAAGCTTAAGCGCATTAATCGAAATGACCGATGAGGTTTATTCGTTAATCCAAGAAGGGTCGTATCAGCAAGCAAGGGAGTTGATTCTTCAAGCAATGGATTTGATGAACTCTACAATGGAGGAAGGGGATATGAAAAACGCTCTTCTAGAAAGCTACGATCAAGCTGCTAAATATCTCGATATATCTGAAGGGGTAGGGACGTTAACTGCGTATAGCGTTGTAGAGGTAGTTAGTGAAGATGGATTAACGACAATTACGGTAACCATGAAGTTTTACTACCATTACGAAGGAGAAGAGATAGTAATTGAAACAACTATTACATTTACGAATATATTGAAAATTTACCGGACTTACCAGTAAATCGATCGTTTTCGAGGATTTACACCTTATTTTCTTTTTAAGAGCCCTTAGGCAAGTTATGCCGGAGGCATGCCCTCCGTTCTTTTAGGATAGGGTCTTTTGCTTAGGAAAGGTCCGAGAGCCTTAATTAACATACGTCTAGTCCCCTTAGGCTCTATAACTTGATCTACATGACCACTTGAAGCAACTACGAAGGAATTGGCCAACTTTTCCCTATACCCATTTACAAATTGAGCGATTATCCGCTTTTCTCTTTTCCGGTTTTACCGTTGTGAGCCCTTATCTAGCAATATTTGTGTAGCATCTTCTGGACCTATTACGGCTATTTGAGATATCTTGCCCGAGGCTAAAGAATTAAGCCTAAAGATTCCACCATGACCTCTTAACGCATCAATACCTTTTTGAATTTCGGTTCCTTCTGAGTCATTTAAGGAGTATATTGGGGGGTCTTCGCCTTTTAAGGCATACCCTATAGCATTAATGATTTTTAGAGCACGTATTTCGCCTAAAGATCCGCCCATAAACGTAAAATCTCGAGCTATAGTAGGAATATCCCTCCCCCGCTTTCCAACAGCTATTATAACACCATCTACAAATGCTCTCTTAGATTCCATTCCAAGCTCTGCACTCTATGTAGTTCACATATTCTCAAGCTCTAAGTACTCATCGTCGAAGAGATGAGTAAGCTTCCTCTAGCAGTTAACTTGCCTCTTCTATGCTACTTTTCGATGGCTTCTCTTTTTACAGCGGCTTTTCAGCTTCCTAAAGGTCGATAATTTATCTCTTCTCAAAAAGGACTCATACGATTATTTCGAACATCGAGTTAACCTCTCATATAAGGGAGTTGATTTCTGTAAAATATCATAAGGTGGAATTTTTTAAAAGGTTAGATTTAGAAGGAAAGGCGATGAAGTTTAAGTGCGTCGCTTTAGACGTCGATGGAACTATAACGGAAGAGGAACATTACGTCACTCCCGGTATTCCTACGTTACTGAGGATGCTTGAAAGATTTGGATTTAAGGTAATATTGGTGAGTGGAAGAAGCATATGGGAGATATACACTTTAGCCGCCATATTCGGTACAACAAGGGTTGGGGTAGGAGAAAACGGAGGCGCGGTCGTATATAAGAACCCTCTCGACGTATACCTACTTGGAGATATAACTGAGCCATTGAAGACTCTCCATAGACTTTCCGAGCTCTTGCCTAACGTAAAGGTTAGAAGAGGATTTCCTAGGTTAACCGAGGTAGTTTTAGAGAGAACTATAGATATAGAAGAGGCCAATAGGATAATTAGAAAGGAGGGCTTAAAGACGAAGGTGGTAGATAGCGGGTTTGCGCTACATATAGTTGCGGATTACGTAGATAAAGGGAAGGGGTTACTAAAGGCATGTGAGCTCTTGGGAATTGATAGAGAGGAGGTAATAGCTATCGGGGATAGCGATACGGACGTAGAAATGTTTAAAGTAGTTGGTTTCTCCATAGCCGTAGGAAACGCGACGGAACTGGCTAAAAAGGAAGCGGACTTGGTAGTTAAAAGCTCTAGAGGGAGAGGAGTTGAGGAAGCGATATCATATATATTTAAGGAATTAAGATAGGTAGGGAGTTGTCATACTTAGAGCTCAAGGAAAGGGCGAAGAACGCGATACTAAAGGCCCTAGAGAAAATTGGAATTAAAGACGTAAAATTCGATGTTCTAGAACCTACTGTAGAAGGGATCGGAGAGGTGACAACGAACGTCGCCTTTACTCTATCTAAGAAATTGAAAATGCCCCCTATTGAGGTAGCGAAGGAGATCGTAAGTAATATGGAAATCGATCCTTGGTTTAAGAAGATTGAAGCGCATCCGAAAGGATATATCAACTTTTGGCTATCGTATCTAGAATACGGAGAAGCTCTATTTGAAAGGGTCCTCATCCGCGAAAACTACGGTAAATTAGACGTAGGGAGGGGCAGAAAGGTGATAATAGAGCATACCAGCGTTAATCCAAATAAAGCATTGCATATTGGACATGCGAGAAA
>CAYQTV010000013.1:0-12685 GCA_964420525.1 uncultured Nitrososphaerales archaeon
ACATTAAGGCATCTGGCGTTTATTTAGCAGAAGCAAAGGAAGGAGATTTTGTAAAAGTAGACTTATCGGGGAAATGGGAGGGGAGAAAGAGACCATCTATTGAACTTCCCATGCATTTAGCAATTTACAGAGCTAGAAAAGAAGTTAACGCTATAATTCACTCCCATCCTCCTTACATTACAGCTTTAAGCGTACTCGATATCCCCATCGAACTAATAACTGAAGAGGCTAGAATGTATCTAAGTGATGGTATAAGAGTTATAGGGTATAGAGAACCCGGTAGTCAGGCCTTAGCAAAAGACGTAGAAAACGCCGTTAAGAGGGGCGTTAATTTACTAATTTTGAGAGGACATGGGGTCGTAGCGTTAGGTGGATCCATTGAAGAGGCCTTGGAAAGAACTATAGCGATAGAGAGGTGCGCTCACATTCTCTACTTGGTAAACCTCTTTAAGAAAAAGAGTTTTGTTTAGGTAGGAGGTTAATTAAATTGGTTTTAGCATTGAGAAGCATATTGAAGTACATCGTAAAATTTATTATGTTTAAGATGAGTGGGGATAGCATATTATATAGGTGTTAAGAGGTGAGGCTCAAAACGGTCGAGGCCCGTTCTTCTACTAAAAGGTATAAGGTAAGGATTGGGCCTCCTTGGTTAACCAGGTTTGAAAGAGCGAGAATCGTAGGGGCAAGAGCCCTTCAATTATCCCTAGGAGCTCCTCCATTAATTCCTTTATCTGAGAATTTAAGAGATCCCATCTCTATAGCTAAAGCAGAACTAGAAGCAAAAGCTCTTCCAATCTCAATAAGGAGGATCTTACCAACTGGGGAATACGAAGACATACCTATAAACGTACTATTGTAAAAGTCCTTGAATTTTTTCATTTATGAGAAAAATATATAAATTAAGAAAATGGCGTAAGTTATCGTGAGAAGAAATGGCAGAACAGAAAGAGGAAGCAGCTGAAAAGAAACCTACGCCTCCTAACCATATATTCATAGGAAAAAAGCCTGTAATGAGCTACGCTCTTTCCGCAATGTTACAATTGACCCAATTTGATGAGGTGGTTCTAAGAGCAAGAGGGAAGGCTATTTCCAGAGCGGTAGATGTAGCCCAGATAATAACTAGAAGGTTGGGAAGTGAGCAGTACCACGTAAAGGACATCAAGCTCGACACCGAACTCCTAGGAGAGGGAGAGCAAAAGAGATATGTATCGACGATAGAGATTGTAATTGCGAAAAAGAAGAAATAATTTTATTACCTGTTTTCTTTCTTTTTAGAATTCTCTAGACCATAATATTACATTATAGAAAACAATAAAAAATTCCTATTTTACTCTTTATGAGGGGGGACTTGTACGATCTTTCGGATATTAAGAAGTTGAGAAAGTTGTTAGGAATAACTCAGGCTAAACTTGCTGATCTATCTGGAGTTAGTCAATCTCTTATAGCTAAAATTGAGGCTGGGAAGGTAGATCCAAGTTATATGAAAGCTAAGAAGATATTTGAAGTTTTAGAAAGCCTTCAAAAGAGACAATCAACGAAAATCTCTGAGATAATGACTAGAAACGTGATATCGGTAACCGAGGAAACCACGGTTGGGGAGACAATTAAGATAATGAGGGAAAAAGCGATAAGTCAGCTACCCGTTCTTAAGGAGGGGGAGGTTGTGGGTTCTGTATCTGAAAAAACTTTAGTTCAACACATATCTGAAGGAGAGGATATCAATAAGTTGTTGAATAAAAAGGTTAAGGAGGTTATGGAAGATCCTTTTCCGATGTTAAATGAAGATGCGCCGGTCGAGGTGGCTGCTAAACTTCTGAACTACTATCCAGCAATTTTGGTTATTTCAAGAGGAAGAATGGTAGGCATAGTAACTCGCTCCGACCTTTTTAAAGTTAAGAGATGATAAATATGATCGAGGTAGCTATTCGAAAGGAACCATATATAGGAAGAAAAGTGGAGTACGTGGAGAGAAAGGGAAAGGGACATCCAGATTCAATTTGCGATAGGGCTGCGGAAGAACTAAGCATATCTTTAAGTAAGTATTACTTAGATAAGTTCGGCAGAATTCTACACCATAACGTCGATAAATGCGTTTTAGCTGGAGGACAAGCTAGAGCTTGGTTTGGTGGAGGGGAAGTTCTAGAGCCCATGTATTTGCTCTTAGTTGGTAGAGCTATTACTAAAGTTAATGGAAATGATATCCCGATTGGTAAATTGGTAATTGAGAGTACGAGGAAGTGGATTGAGAACGAATTTAGGTTTTTAGATCCGTACAGACACATAATAGTGGACTATAGGATAAAGCCGGGAAGCGTAGATCTAGTTAAGAATTTTGAGCTATCGAGAGATGTTCCTCTTTCCAACGATACTAGCTTTGCGGTAGCCTTTGCTCCGTTAACTGAGACGGAAAGATTGGTACTTGAAACTGAGCAGTTTTTAAACTCTAAAGAGTTGAAAAAGGAGCTACCAGAGATTGGGGAGGATATTAAAGTCATGGGAATGAGAAGAGAAGAAAGGATAACGTTAACAATAGCGGCGGCGATGATCTCTCCTCTTATACCCAACAAAGAGTACTACTTTGAAGTAAAGGAGAAGTTATCGGTTAAAGTCTTAGAGCTTGCTCGTAAGATTACGGATAAAGAAGTTAAGGTTCAAGTAAATACGGCCGATAAGCCGGAAGAAGGGGTTTTCTACTTAACGGTAACGGGAACGAGCGCAGAACAAGGAGATGATGGACAAGTAGGACGTGGGAATAGAGCAAATGGACTAATAACTCCATTTAGACCGATGTCGCTGGAAGCTACGGCAGGGAAGAACCCATTAAGCCATGTTGGAAAAATATACAACATAGCGGCTAGGATAATAGTTGATAAGTTAGTGAGGGAGGACGATAGGATTAGGGAGGCTTATTGTTACATGTTAAGCCAAATAGGCAAACCCATAACCGAGCCCCAATCGGTCTACATAGAGACTTACGGAGATCTATCGCGAAATCAGGTTAAAGCCATAGCAGAGCCTATCGTACTAGAGGTTTTAGATTCATTACCAAAATTATGGGATAAGATAATAAGGAGGGAGTTTAGGATTTTTTAATTACGCTTAAATAGAACTAACCTATCCTTTTATGTGACTTGAGATATAGATTAATGGACATACTTGCCTGTCCTATTTGCAAGAACTTTCCATTACGTTTAATTGTATTTGAAGAGGAGGAAGGAGAAGGTAAGGAGGTAGAGGAGGTGATATGTGAGCTCTTTTGCGGATACCATCAAATCTTTATCTCTAAGCTAAACAAGGAAAGATTATTGGAAGACTGTAAAAGATGCTTTAAGGTAATTATAAAGGAGGCCATTATAATTTGTGATAGGTGCGGTAGATGGTATCCAGTATCGGAGGAAATACCTAGGATGATGCCCGACGAACTTAGGAAGGAGGAAGACGATAAAAAGTTCTTAGAGAGATATAAGGAGAAAATTCCTGAAAAGGTATTAAAAGAGGGTAGACCCTTTCACCTTTAGGATGGAGATCACCCTACTTAGTATGACGTCATTACATGCAGCGACGAATCTAATTCCTTCCTTAGATGTTAGATCGCTTGGCTTCTTCCCTATATAAACGGCCTTTCCTCCTGCCTGTTTTAGTAGGAAGAGGGAAGGTAGGCAATCGAAGGTTCTCAAAAATCCAGGATAAGCTATAACAGCTTCAACTCTTCCGCTCGCTAGAGAAGCTACTTCCCACGCAGCAGCTCCAATCATCCTTGGGTATTTCGTGCTTTTCATAAGTTCAATTATATTTTGAAGGTTCTCAGGATTAGATCTTATTTTGGGATCGAAAATTATTAAGGAGTTCTCGAGATCCTCTCTACTTGAAAGCTTTGCTCTTTTCCAACCTTCGAAAACACTCCCCTTAAATCCCCATATCATTTCTCCGCTTTGATGTTCTATAACTCCAGCAGCTACGATATCCTCAAACGTCTCACCTTCAGATACGGCTATAGCTGTACAGTAATTGGAAATGCCTCTCTTGGCGTTCGTTGAACCATCTAAGGGATCCGCTAAGATATAAGGAACGCCCTTCCCTCTTTTTGAGATGCCCGATTCCTCGCTAATGTAAGTAAAGTCCTTAAAAACTTCCTTAATCTTTAATGCGATGGCTTCATCGGCTACCCTATCTATTAAGATAGATTCATCGCCGTAAAAAGCCCTTCCTACAACCTTAGCCCGATTCACTCTTTCAGATATCTTAATTATCTCCTTCCTCACGAATAATAATGAATCCTTAACGAACCTTAAGTAATTGGATAGCATAGGAAGGGTATGTTATTCCTAATTTAAAGTCTCTTCTTTTTCTTTGATAAACTTTGGAGAGCAAGTGTAATTAGCCTCCACGCCCTATTATAATCTTGAACGGTAATAGCATGGTTTCCGGATAGCTTAGCACTTCCTTCAGCTAAGAGTTCAACGCCCTCCTTTAACCTTACCGCAAAGCCCGTCATATCCTTTGGAGGGTTGTACTGCTTTATGCTCATTACTATCCCCTCTGGGATAGCCATATAGGAGGGTTTCATGTTGTACCTCTCCTTTACGATCTCTAAAAACGACTCACTCTCCTTTGGTTTAAGGATATCGACTTGATTAATTTGCGTAGACTTAGATAAAGGAGGTATTTTTATGGCCAAGTGGAATAGGCCAAGCATTTCCTTATCTAGAAAGCCGTTATTCCCTAACTGAACCATAGCCACTACCTTAGCGTCTACTGGTATCTCTACCACATCTCCGGACGTATCCCTTAGAATCTTACCGGATGATAAAAGAGATAACAAAACGGTTCTTTCAACTGAGGATGAGAGCTGAGGATCGTCTATAAATATAGTTCCTCCACATGCTGACATTATAGCCATCGACAAATCTGAGGGGTCGTTATTTCCACATATCCAATGAACGGGCTTTATAGTATACGCTTTAAGGAAATTCCGCAGAAGACTGCGATTTAGGCTGTCCTTATCTAGTATAACTAAAAGGTTGAAATTGGGAACGAATTGAGCAAGCATGAATATTTCAGTTAGCTCTTTCAAGGGAAAGGGAAGACCTCTCAAGGCTCTCTCTAACGAAAAAGGCTTATGCGATTGTTTTAAGTGGACTTTTTTACCTTTTAACTTTAACTGTCTTTGGAGTTCCTTCGCTAAGAACCTATATTGTTCCCAATCGGCTAAGGCGTACTTAGCCATTTCCGGTTTTAAGGTGAAAAGGAACTCGCGTCTATCCTTATACTCCTTTACTTGACATTGAACGTATAAATCGTAGATCTCCAGCTTCCCCATTACCGCTTTCTTAGTCGCTTCCTCATCATAATCCTTAGAACAGATTACTTTTATGTAAGAAGGAGTTACTACGACCTCTTTTACCGTTTGTTCAGCGATCCACTTTCTAGCGTAGTAGACGTACGTTAACAAATTCTCTCCTAATATCCTGAACCTCTCGTCATACGGATCTACCTTAGCGAGCTCTTCAAGGGTATAAATGCCGTTATCCATCAACATCTTGACGGTTAGAGGACCGATTCCAGGTAGCTCCTTTATTGTCATGATCTTGTTTAGTTGGCTCAATCCAAGATTTAGAAATAACCTTAAACCGTTTAGAACATCGAAGTCATGAATAGTTTACCTTAATGTCAAGAGTTAAATCGAGAGATACGCTTTGTATCCATCTATATCAAACTCCTTCCAATCTACACCTTCAATTGGTTTCTCAAGAATTTCCACTTCCCTAACCCTAACTAAGAACCTCAGCTTACTCGATCTATCCATCAACCATCTTAGGGCATCCCCTTTAAACCCGGCTATGTAAGCCTTCGGTAAGATCTCGGTTGGGTTATATCCCCTTTCTTTCCTTAAGTGTTGAAGCCTTCTAGCTACGTCTCTTAAAAGTCCCTCAGCTATTAAGTCCTCATTCCTAACTACGTAAAGACATACGATGTATCCCAATTCGGCTGAGACGGAGAAGCCCTCTTTAGGTACGTACTCTACGTTTATGGCCTCTCTATCTAACTGATATTCCCCAATTTTTATTTTAGATTTTCCTAACCACATACCTTCAAGCTTCCAGGGATCTTCTCTACTTATAGCTTGTAATACTTTAGGAGTTTCGGCTTTAAACTCTCTTCCTATATAAGATGTGTTAGGAGTTATTTTGAGTTCTATCGGGAGTTGCCTCTTTTCCTCCTTAAACTCTACCTCATTTACATTGATCACCTCCTTTAACAGCTCTTTAAGTTCGTTTCTAAGCTTAATTGGTGAGTAGATGATGGCTTTAGATAACGGCCATCTTCTTTTTATTTTAGCTTTCATTCTAGCCGAATTAGCCAACGATACCAACTTCCAAAAGGCTTCGAATTCCTTCTCTATCTCCTTATGCCTTCCCTCAGGCTTAGGATACTCCATTAGAACTAAGGAAGTCGGAGAGGATGCGAAGGACGCGTTGTAGAGATAATCCGTTATATAAGGAGAAATAGGATGTAAAAGAGCGTCAACGGTAAGGAGGGCCTTACCTAAGGTCCAATAAATGGAAAACCTCCTAGGAAGGGATTCTGGAGAGTCTTCCCAAAGTTCTCCCCTTACTAAGGGTATGTACTTCTGGCTTAAGATCTCGATAATGAAGTACTCAAGGGTTTTCGCCATCTCATTAAACCTTCTAGCCTCATAAGCCTTTCTAACCTTCTCTACCGTATAAGATAGAAGGGATAAGAGCCATTTATCTTGGATCTTCAAATTATTCGGCTTAGGGTCTTCCCTCCACTTAAATCCGTCGTACTCGCTATTTTGTTTATAGAATAAGTGAAGGTTTACTAAGGTATTGAGAACTTGGAATGGTCTCCCTATCATCTCGTCTGGATCGAAGTTGATTGGATCTATAGGGCTTGCCTTCCATACGAGGTAGTACCTTACTAGATCTACAGGATACTTCATAAATATATCTAGAGCTTCGATAACGTTTCCCTTACTCTTACTCATCTTTTCTCCGTACTTATCTAAGACGTGTCCCGTAAATAGGAAGGCTTTGTAAGGAGCTCTTCCGCTTAATATTACTCCTTCTATTAGTAGTGTGTAAGCCCATCCCCTAGTTTGATCGATGCCTTCGGTTAAAAACGGAACTGGTACGTATTCCTTGTATTCCTCATCTGTTAGAGATGCATAAGGTGCAGCTCCGCTATTATGCCACGTATCTAAGACGAAAGGCTCTCTATAAGCCTCAGATCCACATTTAGGACATTTAAGCACAACTCTATCTATCCAAGGCCTATGCAATTCAAAATTAGGGCCATCCGGCAGCTTTATGGCCCTTTCAATTATCTCCTTTCTACTAAATGCCGGTATCTTCTCACCACATTTGCTACATACCCATATGGGTAACGGCGTCCCCCATATCCTCTCCCTACTTAAACACCAAGGCTTTCCCTCCTTTATTATCTCCAGAAATCTATTCTTAGGAGGTTCGAAGTAATATTCGACTTCTTGCGCAGCTTTGTATGCTAGGTCCGCGATCTTATCTATAGCGTAGAAATACTCTCTTCTCGCTACGTACACGAGCTTATGTCCTGAACGCCAACAGGTAGGATATTCGTGAACTATCCTCCCCGCCTTGACGAGTAACCCTTTTTCCTCTAGCTTCTTTATTACTAAATCATCGGCATCTCTCACAAACATCCCCTTAAATATTCCAGCTTCTTCGGTAAACTTAGCTAAGTCATCTATGGGATTGAATATCGGTAGTTTCCTCTTCCTCGCAACTTCGAAATCTTCTTCACCGTTCGCTGGGCTTAAGTGAACCAATCCCGTACCCGTAGATACATCTACGAAATCTTCAGCAACGACGAAATGAACCTTTCCCTCTTCAAAAAGTCTTTTTTGTCCAACTACTTCACTTAAGAGAGGAGGAATATACTTTAATCCTTCAAGCTCCTTTCCCTTCACTAACTTAATAGGCTTAATATCTAGCTTAAACTCCTCCTTAAGATCTTCGATTCTATTCCTCGCTATTATCCATATTTCATCTCTTACTTTACAGTACGCGTATTCCTCTTCGGGATGAACACCAATTAATTCATCGGTGACTACCGTAAAAGGCATAGTAGTCCAAACCACTAAAAATGCATTTTCATCTCTAAGCTTAACTTTGTAATAAAGGCTGGGATCTTCGACTTTTTCATAACCAAGAGCTACCTCACTGTGGCTTAAGCTAGTTTGGCAGCTAGGACAGTAAGCTACGACCCTATAACCCTCTACGAGAAGGCCTTTCTTCCACCCGGCTTCCAATATCTTCCATTCACGTTCGATGTAATCGTCGGTATAAGTCCAGTAAGCTTTATCGTAGTCAAACAATATTCCGAGTAACTTATCGGATTTTACCCATTTCTCATTATACTTATGTATAAGCTTTTTGCAGGCTTCTACCAGCTTCTCCTCTCCTAGCTTTTTTATGTTCTCCATCTTGCTACCAGTTAATCCAAGCTCCTTCTCAGCCTGAAGCTCAATTGGAAGGCCTTGAGTATCCCACCCAGCTCTGAACATAACATTATATCCCTTCATAGTTTCAAGTCTATACCAGAGATCCTTTAACATCCTTCCCCTAATATGTCCTATATGAGGTTCTCCGTTCATAGTTGGAGGGCCTTCAATGAACCCTATCCTAGGCCCATTTTTCCTACTTTCCCTTATCCTTTCCCTGATGTTAATTTCATCCCAAAATCTTCTTATCCTCTCTTCCATTTCCTTAAGTGTAATGCCTGGCTTTAGTTCGAAGTTTTTACCCATCGATTGCATACGCCTTTACCTATCATACGTTTCCTTTATAAGCCCTTACCGTGCCTTTATTGGACATGGAGCTAATTGTAGCCATTACGGGAGCTAGTGGAGTCATATATGGAATAAGGCTTTTAGAAGAGCTGAGGAAGCACGATATTAAAACGCATTTGATAATGACTAAAAATGCTGAGATAAATATTAAGGTTGAAACGAATTATAATGTAAACGATGTCAAGAGAATGGCTTATCGTTATTATGAGGAAAAGGATATGACCGCACCGATAGCAAGTGGTTCCTATAAGATTAATGGAATGGTAGTTATGCCTTGTAGTATGAAGACCTTATCGGCCATAGCTAATGGCTTCGAAGTGAACTTAATATGCAGAGCGGCAGGCGTGACTTTAAAGGAAAGAAGGCCCTTAATTCTGGTTATAAGAGAGACCCCTCTTAACTTGGTACATATTGAAAACATGCTAAAAGCTGCTAAAGCTGGAGCGATAATCATGCCCGCTTCCCCACCATTTTATGTAAAGCCGAAAACCGTAGACGATTTAATTAAAGCGATGGTAGGTAGAGTTATGGATATGTTAGGAATTAGCCATGAGCTTTACGATAGGTGGAAGGGCCTTTAATCGATAGGGATATGCGCGATCTCAAGTTTTGGTGGGACCCCTATTATCCTAAGCCTTCCCTCTTGAAACATCCTTCTGTCAAGTACTCCTCTAGCATCGAAAATGTAAATATCCTTGCCCGCCATCTTCTTTATCTCGTCATAGGATAGGCTCCTGTAGTACGAATGATCGGTAGCTATAATTGCTATCTCACAATTCTTTAAAACCCTTTCCAAATCTGAGTAGACCTTTACCTTTTTAGAAGGTTTTTTTATAAAGGGATCGTGTATTAGGAAGTCATATCCAAGTTCCTTTAGCTCCTTTATGAGCTCATACGTAGGAGAGTTCCTATCGTCATTTACATCTCCCCTAAACGCTAGACCTAAAACCGCTATCTTATTCACCCTTAGCCTCTTATAGGTTATGAATTCGTCAAGTAGCCTAGCTACCATCTTAGGCATCATTTCATTCCTCTTTCTTGCTGCTTCGACTACTTCCATTTTCAGCTTTTTTATAACTGATAGCAAATAGTAAGGGTATATTGGAATACAGTTCCCTCCAACACCCGTTCCTGGTAAATGGATGTGGCATACAGGCTGGAGATTAGCTGCTTTTCTCACTTCCCAGAAGTCTACCCCTAAAGCTTCACAGGCTAAAGCTAGCTCATTTGCGAGAGCTATATTTACATCTCTGTATATCCCTTCTGCTAATTTTTCAACTTCTGCAGCTTCGAGCTTCGATAAGGTTATCACTCCTTTCTTAGCTATCTTCGAGTAGAACTTCACGCCTTCTTCAAGGCTCTTAGGACCCAATCCAGCTACAACTTTTAAGTAGTTTTCTTCTAAATCAGCTAACCCTCTCCCTTGGTAGATTCTCTCCGGACTGTAGACTAAGTAGAAATCCTTTTCTCCTTGAAGTCCCGATATAGCCTCCATAATTGGTAAAGCGATATATCTGGTGGTACCTGGAGGTACGCTACTCTCTATCGATACTAGATCTCCTCTCTTAATGCCTTTAGAGAGTTCCTTTATTGCATTTTTGAAGTTGGTGAAGTCCGGATCTCTTCCCTTTAAGGGAATGGGTATTGAAACGAGCTTTACTCTGGAGGATTTAGACGCTTCCTCTCCATTCGTAGTTAGGACTAACTTTCCCTCTTTGTAGGCCTTTATTAAAACTTGATCTACCTTTGGCTCGTCCCAATATAATCCCCTCTCCCTTTTTATGGATTCTAACTTAGATCTATCTTTGTCTACGCCGTATACGAAGAAGCCATTTCTCAGTAGAGATGCAGCTATTATTGAGCCTACCCTTCCTAATCCGATGACAGCTACGGTTTTAGATCTATCCATCATCTACCCCATAGATAGCTTTTGGAAGAATTTAAATTACGTGTTTAATCTCTTTTAGGTCTTAGAAGGGAAGCTTTCTCTACCAATATCGAAGTAAGAGGATCGTAATCTGAGGAAATGGATTCAAGTTCCTTTCTTTCGATTTTAAACATCTTCAAAATCTCCTCGTCGTCTACAATGGGATGAAAGGAGCTCAACTTAAATTCCTTTCTCAAAATAACCTCCGCTTTCTCTACGTCCTTTTTTAATCCGAAGACAATTAAGACCGATTTTAAGCCCTTATATCCACATCGCTCTATTGCCAGATTTATTTGATCCGTTAACGCAAAACGCATTAAAAGATCTATCTCAGGTTTTTCGGCCATTAGTTCATCATTTCTCATAGCTTCCCAAGTTTGAGAAGCTATAAGCCTAATATGGTCTAGAGATGCTATGCAAGATGGATTTACGATCTGCACCACGGCATTTACCTTCTTTCTAATTTCATTAAGCTCATCGAGGATATTTGGATGAGGTTCTACCAAATATGCTCTTACGTGTACCCCAGCACCTCCATGAGCAGCCGGTAGAAGAATCACTTCATCTTCATTTTTAATCGTCGTGTCAAGCTTTTTCAAAACACTGATTTCGACACCATTAACTAGGACTATGATATTTGGGTTCTCGGGATATAGTTCACGATTTTTTCCTCTGAACTTTTCAATTAAATCTCTAACTTTAATTTCTCCTTCGATCTTAATATCTACCTCCTTACCTACTCCCTCCGCTAAACTACCTAGCAACTTCACCTTTACCATGTTCACTCACCATGAGAAATACTCTCATTAACTCATACTGTCTTAAGCTCTTTTGCCCTCTTCATCATCTTTATCTTATGGGTAATGTAGCCAGCGAGCTCGTTTCTCAATTGCTTAGATGTAATTATAGCTATTTTATCGAGCTCCTTCTTATTATGCTCGAAGCTATCCGTGAATCTCTCTGGATATCTCTCTAGCAACATTTCAGCGATTCTCCTTATCCGGTTCAAGGTATCACCAGCTTCTCTATCTCCCTTTATAAACCCCATTTAAAGCCTTTTCTTATCGCTTTAAAAAGCTTCTCGCAACTTTAAAGATGTTCTCAGCAACTACGTTAATATCTTCCTTCATTAGGTTCGATAAAGCGTAGTAAACGCTTACTATTAACGTTGGATTCGCTTCTACTTTAAGCGGTTGATAGTAAACGGGGGAATCTGTTTCTAAAAGCAGCCTATCTTGATGATACGCTTCTAGAACTTTCCTCGAACTCTTTGAGTATATGATAGATGGGCCTATTGAAACGTAATATCCTCTAGATAGAACTTCATTTAACTCAGAAGTAGAGCCTGAAAACCAATGGAAGAGGACGGACTTTAAGCTATAGCTTGAGATTTCATTTAAGACTTCCTTTACACTCCCCCTAGTGTGTAGAACTACGGGAAGATGATACCTTTCAGCTATCGCTAATTGATCTCTCAAGGCCTTTAACTGAACATCCAGTGGTATTCCATACTTCTTATCAAGGCCTATTTCCCCTAATCCATCTACTTTCTTAACGCTTTTTATCCTTCTTAAGAGTTCATTAGATTCATATCTATCTGCTCTCGAGGGATGAACGCCTATGAAAATTTTTGATGATATAAATTTAGAAACGCCTACTATCTCATCTATTTCATTAAGCTCGATTGTATTTATCCATACCTCTATTTCCGCTCTTCTTATATTCTCTAAATATGCTTTTACGTTATCTACGTGAGCGTGCGCATCTATAAAGACAAGTTTATGGCTTTTCTTGCTCAATTTAGCTTTCCTCTAGGTTTTAAGGAAGAGAGCGTTACATTTTAATACTTTTACTTCTTATAAAAATGAGAGGGAAAAACATGTCAGAACCTGAATTTGGAGCCGCTC
>CAYQTV010000014.1:0-12121 GCA_964420525.1 uncultured Nitrososphaerales archaeon
TATAGGGCCTTAGTTACGGTCATGCCGTCAACTATTATTTGAGGGGAGAGAGTTGGTGTCTCGACTTCCCACCATTTTATCCACCTCCTCTTCTTACCTATTCCAGATATAGAGTTTAAAAGCCTAGGAATGGAATCGCTAAGCCTAAAGCCGTGTATTGAGGCCTTTATCTCTCCGCCCTCTACTAGGAAAGCTGCATCCCTAGGAATAGTTGAAAATTCTCCCGTTCTATAACTTTGAAACCTGGTATACCAATTATTTGTAACGATTATTCCGTTTTTAAGTTCCCTGATCATTTCATCATCGTCCATATCTCCGCTTCCAACTTCTAGGTTCCATGGATGAGGCTCTATAATTCCAGCGTTAGCTGTAGATTCCGTTTTGAATTTCTTCGCTGTCGTTGAATTATGGATATATGTCAGTAAGATTCCGGAATCTATAAGTTTATTGGATTTCGTAGGAAGGCCCTCATCATCAAATGATCTACTATCTAGTCCTCCTCGGATCTGTCCGTGATCGATTAGCGTTAAATTGCTCACAGCTACCTTCTCTCCTATCTTATCTTTAAAGAATGATAAGCCCGCTTCCACCATAAAGGCTGAAGTAGAGATTCCAACGTGCTCAAATATATTGGCCGCAACGGTCGAGCTCAGTAGAACGCGATACCTTCCCTCTTTTACGGCCTTAGGGTTTTTAGCCAACTTGCTATACATGCCGGCTAGCTTACCGGCTTCTTCCGGATTAAAGGAGGATAGCCTTGTTGAAACGGCAATACCATGTCCACTTGACTCCTTACTTGTAAAAGCCCTAACGTTTAGTTCGATTCCCGTCCTAATATCCCTTCCCTCGGCTCCTCCAGAAGTGAAGATTTCGATGTTAGTTATAAAAGCGGATAGAGACCCGGCTACCCTCTTCGCTCCATTCTCCAAGGCTGAGTCTATAGCTCTAGAGACATAGGGCGTAAGGTCCTCTTCTCCTATCTTAGTATCGATATCTCCGTTATGAACGTATTTGAAAGGCCCCTGAGGGAGGTGCGCATATTCAGTTTCACTTGAAGCCATCATCGATTTATATAAGGAGGATATGAACGAGTCGATTTCCCCCTTCCTTAAGTCATAAGTTGCACCAGCTATACGTTTTCTTTCCCTAGCCATGTAAATAAAGAGGGCGGACTCCGTTTTATCCTTAGTAACTGTTATGGAGTTATTGGTAAACCTTATCATCCTATCCCTATTCTTGAAGAACAGTACTACGAAGTCTTCGAGGTTAAGAGAATTCAACTTCTTGATTACGAAGTCTATCATTTAATCCTCACCTTCTTCCTATCTTTATATCTCTAAATCTTAAATGAGGTCCTCCCATCCATACAGGTACCCCTTGCATAGGATCTCCCTTTCCGCATGTAGCTGCAACGAAATCTAGATCGTCGGCTCTAGCATCTAAGCTAGACCAAAGCTTAGGCGTTGTTATTTCAATTACAGGGTTAAATACCATCTCCTTTACTTCACCGTTCTTTATTAAATAGGCTTCATGACCTACGTACCTTTGATTTAACCTTTTGTCGTCTATATTCCACTCCATAAACGACTTTATGTATACTCCCTCCCTTACATCCTTAAAGAGCTCCTCTACATCGTAATCCCCGGGTTCTACGTAGGTGTTCGCCATTCTTATTATAGGTTCTTTATCGAACTCAGAAGCCCTAGCTGCTGCATTACTCTTTACGTTAAAGAGGGAAGCCGTTTGTCTATTGTGGAGGAACTCGTTGACCTTTCCCCCGTATATTAGCCTTCTCTTCTTAGCTTTAACACCTTCATCATCGAATAGATAAAACCCAAATGAGTACGGAATCGTTGGATCGTCGCTGACGAAAGTTTGATCGCTGCCGATCTTCATCCCTAGGTCATTTGGATTTAGATAAGATTCCCCAGCTTGCGCGGCTTCCCTTCCTAGTATTCTATCCGCTTCTTGAGGATGTCCGACCGATTCATGTGCCATAATTCCTGCTACCTCAGGGCCTACAATTAAATCCATGAAGCCTTGAGGAGATGGCTTGGCTTTTTCAACTATTTTACTCGTTACTTCGGCCTCTTTACATGTTTTTTCATATATCCCTATCCTTTCATAAGATTCGATGCCTCCCGCTCCACCACATTGAACGCTTCGCTGTGATATCTTTCCGTTTGAGTAAGCGGTAATAACTCCGTAGAACTCAAGCCTTGGCACTCTACTGAGGATTTTAGCTCCTTCAGAAGTTACGAAGTACTTCTCCTCTAGGCTTGAATTCATCGTTAAAAATCTATCCTTCACATTTCTCCCCTTTTCAATAATAGCCTTATCGAGTTCCTTTAATCTATCCATTAACCACTCTCCCGTAGCTTCCTCGATAGGACGTTTTTCCTCAACACACCACTTCGCTACCTCTACTTTCTCTTTACTAAAGGAAATGGGCTTCTTAAATAGAGGACGGGAGTTTGTAGCTTGTTTTATTAACCTCCTCAGTAATTCCTTAACTTCCCCTCTTTCTAAGTTATTCGTAGATCCAAACGCTAAGGCGCCCTTTACAACTACCCTAATTCCAATGCCATAAGCCTTAATTACGGCGGATAGCTCCGGAGCTCCGTTCTTCAATATAGCTTCGTTTTTAACCGTTAAGTGGAGCCTAGCTTCTACGTAGTCAGCCTTTTCATCTACTCCTCGTTCAACTACAAAGTCCGCTAGATCTAAATCTAAGGACATAAATGAGGATAATAAGAGGAGGTTAATATCGTTTACATTCTCGTCTTTTCCAACATCTTAGTAAACGTCCAAGTAGCTGTATTTATTATCTCGTTTAATCTAGATCTCTCCCTGTAATTGTAAATCGTTATCTTCTCAATTTTCCCATCTTTCTCATCTATGGTATATCTTAACGTTTTATCTCTAGGAATCCTGCCTATAGATGCTTCGCTCTCATCTTTTCTCCTCATTCCTTCTAAGACCTTGCCTATAAAGAAGCTTCTGAAAGGAGGAGTAGATGTATAAAGTTCTACATCTGGAGCTGGAATGATCGTTACTGAGTCTCTTTTTACGTATGCGTTAGCTAGTAGAAAGCCGTCCTTTTGCCTCCTTAAAGGCCTAACTTCGGCTTCTTCCGTTATTTCCTTTTCAACCGAATATTCGGTAGCAGGAACGAAGCTTAGCTTCTTTAGGTTTTCATCTATTACCCTTAATATGCCTCTATACGTTTCAAGTTGATCCTCCAGCTCTTTAATTCTCTCTTCTAAAAATAACCTATACTCAGCAAGCTTTTTAATATCTTCCTCGCTCAAACCTAGGTTTACTACATCTACATGATATTAAAGGTTTATTGAGAATAGAAGGTTACAAGCCTAATTTAGCTTTAGCTTTCTCGGCAATAGCTTTAGCCATTTCGAGAGTAGAAGCGCTTCCTCCTAGATCATAAGTTACTACCTTCCTCTCAGATATCACTTCTTCCGTAGCTTCGAATACCGCTTTACTTAGCTCTTTAAATCCTAAGTAATCAAGCATCCAAGCCCCAGATAGTATCATTGCGGTCGGATTTACTTTATATTGACCTTTATACTTAGGAGCGCTACCGTGAGCAGGTTCAAACATAGCGAAGTTATCCCCTATGTTTGCTGAATACAACATGCCTATACTTCCTATTAAGGCTCCTGCTTCATCTGTTAGAATATCCATGTAGAGATTAGGGCCTACTATAACATTGTAATTAAACCTTTGAGGGTTTTTAATGAGTTGTTGAGCAAAGTTATCAACCACGTAATCTTGAAGCTCTATATCTGGAAACTCTTCAGCTATCTTTCTAGCACACTCTAAGAATAATCCATCAGTTAACTTCAATACGTTGGACTTATGAATGACTACGACTGTTTTCCACCCTCTAGCCTTAGCTTCTTTAAATGCGAACCTTATTATCCTTTCAGATGATCTCCTCGTTATCTTTCTCAAAGCTATAGCGGTATCTGGATCTACTTGGAACTCTATTCCACAGTATAATCCCTCGGTATTTTCTCTAACAAACAACATATCAACGTAGCCTAATGGTCCCTCTACACCTCCAATAGTCCTTACAGGCCTTAAATTTGCGTAGAGATCGAAGGTTTGTCTGATGGCTATAACGGCGCTTCTTGGAGTTCCCGGACCGAAGATGGTTGTCATAGGAGCTTTGTAAACTACGTCTGCCTTTTTTATCGCTTCCCACGTTTCAAGAGGGAGATAGGAATCTCCTCCGTGTTTCATCCACCATTCAGAGCCTCCTTCTCTTATATCGAACTCGATCTTCTCATCAGCCTTAATAGCCTTCATAACTATCATAGCTGCTTCAACAAGCTCGGGTCCTACTCCATCCCCCTTTATGACTACTACCCTTTTCATTAACTACTTCACAGCACGCTATCTTATCTAATGTAATAATAAATTTTTGCGTCTCCTAATATAAAAATAGAAAATAAGTGAGGATTTAGTATATCATTAAGTCTTCCTCCTCTAGAAGAACGTGTAGGTTGTTTACCGCTCTATACACCTCCTCTTCCTTTTTAGCTCCAGTACATACGAGCTTTCCGCTCGCAAATAGTAAGATTACGGTTTTAGGATCGAGCATTCTATGGATTAGACCGGGAAACTGTTCTGGCTCGTACATGCTCCTAGGAAGCTTCATCGCCGCTTCTTCAAGCTTTACCCTTCCTCCCAGAGAAGCCGATGCAACTATATTCTGGATTTCGATTACGGGTTCATTCGTTATCTTTATTCCTCCTCTCCTAAGCTTTTGAACAACGAGCTGTACGGCTTTAATAGCTTGTTCCTCACTCTTCGCTCCCGTACACACCATCTTACCTGAGCTAAAGATCAAGGTAGCGGTTTTAGGAGATTTAAGCCTAAAGACTAGACCGGGAAACTGTTCTGGATGGTACTCTACGTCTGGAAAAAGCCTCGTAATTTCGTTTAAATCTATAGATTGATTGACGCTTGCCGAGGCTACCACGTTTTCTATTGAGATTAAAGGCGTCGTCTTGGGCAATTCTCTCATTATACGAAACAATAGATCAAGTATATAAATACTAACCTATTTTACTGGACGTTTTTCCCTTCTTTCATAAAAAAGCTCATAAATTACACATAGACCGAGCAATACGGCGAGGATGTATCTATAAGGCGACATAGCTAGAAAACCTAAATACGGAAGGTGGACGACGACTACGCCGTTCAACATGCTATCGCTGACCAAAACCGGATCTGGGACGGGGTTGTTATCTCCTTTCGTTTTGAGAAGCACTAAGTTATCGCTTACTATCTTCTCTATAACCCGATGAATGATGCATATCCCTCCTCTATGATAAACAACTATTTGTCCAACTTGGACGTCTCTTGTTGATGCGGGAACGATGAAGACGAGATCTCCCTCCCTAATAGTTGGTAACATGCTTCTGCCTTCTACGGGATACGCGTACCCTAGGTAGTTTAGAATGGTAATGGATACGGTTAATAAAGCGAGAACCGTTATTACAGTTACCGCTATAGATGCTAATTTCCTATTAAGCGGCAACGGTCATTACCAGCGCTAGAATAAGTAATAGCCAGCCTATTAATAGTATCGTTCTCACAACCCTTTTAGCTGCGGAGAAGAACTCTAGAATTACGTAAATTGCGGTTAGAGTTACGAGTAAAGTTATACCTTGGCCGAATTGTTCGGAAAGAGCTGGATTGGATTTCAGAACCGTCTCCTTTAATATCTTAGATATTAAATCCACTAAGAATTGATATGCGGTATTTAGGAATAATAGTATTTGAGTAATGAAATCCGACATACGATTAAAGGTGTCTTTGTTCTTTATTTAAGTATGTCTATCTAAGCACTTTGATCTTTACGTATCCTTTCCCAATTTTGCCTATTCCTATATGAGCTTTAGGATAGAGCGTTTTCAGTTTACGGAAAGCTCCTAATGTCTTATCCTTTTCAATTAACGCGTGAACCGCATTTCCTATCATGTTAGGAGCCGCTCCTAAAGCCCCCATTTCCTTCAGCTTATCCGATAAGGACAACAGATACTTTTCTACTATTCCACACTCTTCAGCAAACCTTCTAGCGGCGCTTAAAAGTACTTCTAACTTAGGATCTTTTTCTACGATGTTTAAAGCCTTTTCTCCGGCTTTAGATAACCTTTCTACTGCTTTTTTAGATGATAGTACTTTTTTCGTGCTTTTAGACGAAAATACGATATATAGGATGCGATACGATTCTTCATTAAATATTAAAGGTAGGAAAATTGCTTTTCCCGGAGGACCCGGCTCTACTAGAAGCCCTGCACCCGTAGGCATGGAAGAGATGCTTGAGACTGTACCCAATCCAGTTCCCATAATTATCTCAGCATCGTGAGCGTAACGGGCTAGCTTATAATAATCTTCGGGTCCGGAAAGTAGTATTGAAGCACCTATTACGGCTCCCAAAGCACCAGATCCGCTAGTTCCAAAGCCAGCTCCTATCGGAACGGGTACCTCATGTACGACATCTACGCTCATAGAAGGAGAATTGTCTTCAAGGAATAGGGATAGCGCTTTCTCACTCGTACTATCTCTTACCTCTTCTCCATTTATTATCACCTTTCCTCTTCCTTCCTTTACCACGGTTCTCAGAGGGGTATGTAGTATAAAACCACCTCCTCTTGCTCCTACCTCTCCATTTCTTTCAACTACTTGGAAGAAAGAAGTTAAAGCTAGTGGAGTTTCCACTACGACCCTCATTTGAAGGCTACCTCTTAGAGATAGACGTGAAAGTAAGTGCTACGAAGCTTATAATTGAACAAGCTAGGGAGAGGAAGGCTAGGGTCTCCCTCGTTCCGGTTGGAGATGCTATCGATAAAGCTTCTCCTATCCCGGTGAACTGTAGAAGCCCGAAGATAGCTACGAAAAATAGAGCGATGATGAACATAGGAAAACCGAAAGACGGCTTCGATAACGCCCAAGTAGGAGGAGTTAGCCCTCTCAGCTTACTACTTACATATGGATTCGCTAACTTAAATATAATTGGATTGAGAATTATTACGAGAGGATACATCGTCACGTGCCAAAATAACGTGAAGCCTAGTATCAATGCGAGTTTTACATCTAACCCTCCTACGATTAAAGATGGTATGAACATGGATAGGTAGAAGACGACCCCTGCCGCGGCTATGAAGTTTCCGATTAAGAGGGAGATGAATGAGCCTAAAGCGAAGGCGTTCCAGCTCTTAAACTTCCTGAACCACCATGCCATTAAGTAAAAGCCTACAAAGTTTGCAGGAACTCCGGCTATTAAGCTTAATAGAGGATTGGTTAATCCAAAGGATGTTAAGAAAACGGAATCTCCTATGAACGTGCCTAGAGCGGCAGCAAGTCCTATGCTTAAAGGCCTCATGTAAAGAGCGAAGAAAACCGGGATAATTATGAAGATTAAGAGCTGCCCAGTTCCCCAAGGAGTTGGAATAAAGGCCGTAGCGAGCTTTCCTAAAGCGTATAGCGATGCAACTAAGGCAATGTATGGAAGTTCAAGGTAGGCCTTTTTCATCAATAAAAATCCTCATGATGTGTATTATTAAAAGTTTATTTTAACTATTTAAGTGTCTTTAAAGTTGTTTAAATTTCTATAAAGGTTACTCATGAGCGCGAGTTTTGCACTCTTCGTAGATTTTTAAGCATTGAAATGGATAAGATTATAAAGTAGGTAACGATTTACCGTGATTGGTTGAAAGTAGAAGCCGTAATATTCGATTTAGATGGTACTATAATAGAGTACAAGATAGACGTAGCTTCCGGAAAAAGGGATTTGAGAAAGGTAATTGCGAAAACAGGTTTAAACATAGATCCTACCAAAGTTCCTATATTTGAGCTATTGGAGAAAGCGAAAAAGATGTTGGGTGATGGATTTGAGGGATTTAAAAAGGAAGTTTATAGGGTTTTAGATAAGTATGAGGTAGAAGCTGCGAAGGAGGCCAATTTTGTTCGTGGAGCTCAAGAGACCCTAAGATGGTTGAGGAAAAAGGAAATTAAGTTAGCTTTAGTTACCAATAACTGTCTAAATGCTATCAAGATATTAAATGAGAGATTGGGAATTGAGGAGTTCTTTGATCTCCTTCTAACGAGAGACGATATTGAGGAGATAAAGCCTAGCCCTAAGGGAATCAAGCTTGCCATGAAAGCGATGGACGTTAAGAACGCTATAATGGTAGGGGATTCACCCGTTGATATACTAGCTTCTAAGAGGGCTGGGATTATAAGCGTAGGGATACCCGCCGTAGAGAGGTTAAAGGAGAGGCTTATACTATCAGGGCCGGATTTCTTAATAGGAGAGATCCAGCTCATTAAGGACGTAATCGAGCTTCTAGATCGCGAATAGATAAATATGAGCGCTATTTAAGTTAAGTTAGCGACGATGAAGAATCAGAGTTACGCCCGATAGATGAGGGAAAAGGCATTAATCTGAGTCGCTCTAAATATATAGTAGGATAGCATGGAGATAGATATGCTCGTTTTATCTATATGGTTTGCATATTCTCTAGCCTTTGCCATATCCGTAGCCTTTTTGTATTACATCTTTAAAACCAGCATAACGTACGTTCAGTACCGACCAACGACCGTAACTACTACATATTTTGTAGATATAAGGGATAAAGAGGCAGAAAGCTTGGTAGCTTTAGCAGGTGAGAAAGTTAGAGAAGATCCTGAAAGAGCCATAAACTTAGCCTTAACTGCAGTCGATAAAGTGTTAGATAAGGCTTGTGAAAAATTGGGGCTAAGTAAAGAGGGAGGAATTAAGGAGAAGATAGAGAGGTTGCGCGAAGCCGGCTTATTGTTCGGTCCTGAGGTTGTGAGGATTTTAGAATATAAGAGGCCTTCAGAATTTATTTTGGCTGTAAAAAGACTCTTAGAATATTTAAGAGAAGCACCTGTAGTAATAAAAAAGAAGAACGTCTCTAATTCTAAATAAAAATGTAAGACTCAATAAAAAATAAGGTAAGGGAGTTATCTCTTTCTTCCAATATATATGGCTGCAGCACCTAAGATTATTGCTATTATTATAGCGATTACGGCTGTCAACATAACGGTGCTTAGTTGCGCTCTAAGTGCTGAGATTTCGTCCTTTAACTTCTGATTCTCGCTTATGAGGCTGTTTATATCGGAGCTTATCTTTGAGAATTGAGGAGCTAATACATCGCTTAAGCTCTTTACGGTTACGGAAATGGGAGAGCTCGATAGCTCAGGTATCTTTTCAGAGCCTGGGAAGTAGAGCTTGTACATATAAGTTCCAGGCGCGTCTGGAATCGCTATGTACTGGAACATGCCGTATTGATCAGTGCTCGTCTCATCTATCTTGGTCCAGGTCTTTCCTCCGTCTTTGCTCATAAGTACGTCTAGCTTAAGGTTTGCATATGGTAGTCCAGTTACGCTATCGACGAACTTTCCGGATAGTTTAACCGGCATACCGAGTATTAGCTCGGTAACAGCAGGTAATGAGACCTCTCCGCGACCGTACATAGCGGCTAACGTTCTAAACGACTTAAGCGTAGCCGTGTGAGCCGTTATATCTACTCTATCTACGTAGTAAGGCCCGTCTCCTACCCAGAAGTGTCCATGCTCCTTGTAGAACCTTTGGAGATTTGCATACCTAGCTTTAGCTTCTTCTTCCGTAACGTACTTACCTAAGAGCTCCTTGAATGGTATGTAGCCCGTTTCCGCGGCTTTATCTAATTCGGCCTTCAGTATTTCAAGGCTTGGACCTCCTACGTAGTTCATCCATTCTACGTTCTTTGCTTCAGCTTTGCTTGCACTAAAGGCTAACTTCCCTTCTTCTTCCGCCAATATGCCTATAGCGTATACATGCCATGGAATAGAAGGCCAAAGCTCTACTCCTCCATACGCGTACATAGCAACAAGCTCCGCATCTAGAGTAGTGTAGTTAGTGTAGTATTCTATTATTAATGGCTTCTCGCTAACTATTCTCCAAGCAACGAACTGGTTTCTCCAAGATGCGAAGGGCGCTACCCAGGATTCGTCGAATAGAGGACTTGAACTATCGGCTCTTTCAAATCTAATTATGAAGTCTATCAACCAATCGGCTATGCTTTTGGGAGAGCCGTCGTGATAATACGGTTTACCGGCTATATCTCCGTAGTTAATAACTACCTTAGCTTTAGCCGTAGTTACTCCAGCCTCACCAGCAGTAATCATCCTCTTGTTCTTTACATCCCATGCATACCATGCATCGGGCGGAACCGTTACCTTATCTACGTACGAGAAGGTAAGCCAGTCCTTGCTTTCTGGATTTCTATAGACAGGAAGACCTTTTTGAACTTCAACAGTGACGCTCTCTACGTTTATAGGTATGGGAAGACCTGTCTTGGGATGAGTTATAAAGGCGAAGTCCATCGCCGCTTGGTATACCGCTACATCGTAAACCCAATCGGATGGAGCGACCGGGTTCCATGGATCTACTGCAACATCTGAGCTTCCTATCTTGAGAGTGCCCCCGACTTTATCCTTAAATCTTATCGTATACGGCCAAGCTCTTACGGGGAAACCTCCAGCGTAGTCTGCTACAGCTTCCACCTCAGCTCGTTTAACCCATATGGAAACCTGATCTACTAGCCACACCCTCACCGAATCTTTCATAGCCATATAGAAGGCTTCTCTCATTAGCTGGTTTCTTTCTTCCATAGAGCTAAACTCCTTATTTGCGAGCTTCCTAGCAACCTCTCTGAAAGTCGCATTGGGCGTGTAAGACCTCCATAACGGGGAGAACGACATAACTGAGTCTTGTGTGTAGAAGAACTGGAAGTTATCGGAATCATCTCTAGTTACCGCAGTAGTTATCCATCCTCCAGTGTAGATGTGCCATTGACCGTCCGCGGGATTTCCTCCAATCCATAGAGGGGATGCTTCCCTACTCGTCTTATACATTCTTTCTACGGTAAATCCGAGCTTTTCTAACTGATTAGCAACGTAGTCCCCTATCTGCTTCCTCGCATCCTCGGTTCTTATTATGAACTTTATTACAACAGGCTTTCCGTTGTAATACCACTTTCCATCTACTAAGGTAGCTCCCAGCTTTTCCATCTCTTCAGTTATGATGGCTTTGGCCTTATCGAAATCGTAGGAATACTTCTCCTCTATATCATCCAGAACGTCGAGATATCTTTGGCCTTCAGGTAAGGCCTTTACAACACATGTATACTTCGGAGAACCTAATCCTCCCATTATCTCATCGACAATGTAATTCCTATCTACTAGGTAGTTCATCGCTTCCCTTATCCTCGTATCGTTAAACGGGTTCAGCTCTCCGTTCTTGAAGACAGGACCATACGGGTTAAACGTTAACTCATAATACAGGCCATAAGAAACGTCGTAAGTTAGCTCCTCAGATTCCTTTATGGTCTTGAAGAGCATTGGATCGGATATGTCTATAAAGTAAACGTGCATATCTCCCTTCTTAAGCATGTCTACTGCTTTGGCTCTATCCTTTTCCGGAAAGAAGACTACTTCGTCAACCCAACCATATTCGTTTATTTCAAGATCGCTTGTTTGCGCGTGGCTTATGGAAGCAGAGAAGGGTGCGCATAGAGCGGTGATAGCTAAGATAAATAGCAGGAGAATTGCTACCTTTGTTTTCATAACATGTAATTTAAGAAAAATTTTGGTATTTAAGCCTTTCCAAAGAGGATTCATTTTCTTCTCCCCTCACCTTACACTTTAAACTTTGATACGTTTGAGCGCGATCAATAATTTTTAGGAGTTATCTAAAGAGCCTTTCTCGTAGATGAGCCTGTTTTACGAGCTACATATCGTTGAATAGCTATAAAGAGAAACCCTAAAGCTAAGAAGCAGAATAAGACCTGTAAAATGACTAGGGAAGTTAGCTGTGTTTGTTCGATTTTACTGTAATAAATCCGAATGTAGCCTTTCACCGGAGCGTACTCATTAGAAGATATCCTTAATTCGAATGGAGCGTTTGATAGTACGATCCAGCCCTTAAACTTAGAACCTTGAGAAGGTACGCTAATAGGTATCTTTTTTATCACCCATCCGTTTCCATTTACGAAGGATATGACTATATTCGTTGGTGTTGTAA
>CAYQTV010000015.1:0-12008 GCA_964420525.1 uncultured Nitrososphaerales archaeon
ATCCATGCTAGGCCACGGGCCCTCTTGTTTTGTTTAGGAAGAGGCGCTATAAGAGCTTTGTTAAATTTTCCTCAAATGGGGGATAAATTAAGCCCTTATCGGTTATAAATGCGGTAACTAATTCCGGAGGCGTGATGTCGAAGGCTGGATTGAAGACTTTAACATCCTTCGGCGCTATCCTACGACCCTTAATATAGATGACCTCAAGCGGACTTCTCTCCTCTATCTCGACGTCATTTAAGTTAGTATGAGGATCGAAAGTCGACGAAGGTAAAGCTACATAAAATGGTATATCATGTCTCTTAGCTAGGACGGCTATTTGATAAGTTCCTATCTTATTTACAACATGCCCATCTCTGAGAACTCTATCGGCTCCAACTATTACCTTATTTACCTTCCTTAAATACATCAGGTAACCTACTACGGTATCGGAAATTAGGGTGACATCGAAGCCGTCCTTTAATAGTTCGTAAGTTGTTAACCTCGCTCCCTGCATTACTGGCCTCGTTTCAGTTGCAATTACCTTAACCACCTTGCCTTTTTCCTTTGCAACCCTGAGAGGAGCCAAAGCTGTACCGTATTCAATAGTTGCTAGAGAACCGGCATTACAATGTGTTAGGACTACATCTCCATCCTCTATTAAGGGTTCTCCATATTCCCCTATCGCTCTCGCTCGCCGTTCTTCTTCTTCCATGATTTTCTCTGCTTCCCTCAATGCATCTGTCCTTGGATTTTTAGAGCTTACAGCTCGTCTATATACCCTATCTACAGCCCAAGCTAAATTGATGGCAGTAGGCCTTGCTCTCTTTAACATCTCAGCTTTCTCCTTTACCCTATCTTTTTCAAAGCTATCAGAAAAGGCGAGGCCGAAAGCTGCAACTACCCCAATTAGGGGCGCTCCTCTAATTATCATATCCTTTATAGCCTTGAAGGCGTCTTCTGGAGAGGAAATCTTAACCCACTTTTCTCGTGTTGGTAAAAGACGTTGATCTAAAACCCAAAGCTCTTTTCCATCCCACTTTATAGGACGCATATTCCTACTATATGGCCGGAAATACAAAAGTCTTTAAATGGGTTTTTAAATTACCTTAAAGGGAGGAAGGATTATGTTTACCCCCTCCGCTGGGTACGATAGAGCGATTACCATATTCTCGCCCGACGGTAGATTGTATCAGGTTGAATACGCTATAGAAACCGTAAGAAGGGGCACTATAGCTATTGGAATTAAGGCTAAGGACGGCGTAGTCCTATGTGTCGAGGAAAGGGTTAAGAAACTCCAGAATCACAATTTAAGTCAAAAGCTATTCCAAGTAGATGATCATATCGGCATAGCGGCCGCTGGTTACGTTCCGGATGCAAGGGTATTGGTGGATCAAGCGAGAATTATAGCTCAAAACAATAGGCTCCTGTACGACGAGCCTATCGATGTGGAGACCGTAGCTAGAAGGTTAGGAGATATAGCGCAACAATATACCCAATATGCCGGCGTTAGACCATTCGGCGTATCGTTAATAATAGCTGGTGTTGATAAGACAGGACCTGCGATTTTCACCACCGATCCTAGCGGAACTTATCTTGGATACGACGCTATCGCTATAGGAGGAGGAAGTGAACAAGTTAACGAATATTTAGAGCAAAAATACAGGAGCGATATGACCTTAGAGGAAGCATGCTTGTTAGCTATTGAATGTGTATTAAAAGCGAGCGAGGAAAAAGCGGAATCTAGACATATAAAGCTCGCGACAATAGATGTAAAAACGAGGAAAATGAGGAGATTTACGGAGGAAGAAGTACAAGAGTATCTAAGGAGAATTCAAGAGAGTAAAGGAGAAACAGGTTAGGTAATTTTTTATATAAGCCTAGTTTGTTTTGATATAGATTGAGCCAAAAGATTACAACTGCAAGATACATTATAGGAAAAGAGAGGTTTGAAATTTTAGTTAAAGCAGATCCCGCTTTCGATTTTAAAATGGGTAAGAAAAGCAATATAGATGAAGTTTTAGCTGTAGATGAGATCTATGTTGATGCTTCGAAAGGCATGAGAGCTTCTGAAGATAAGCTTATGAAAGCATTCCAAACTAAAGATGTAATGAAGATTGCGGAAATAATCCTGAGGAAGGGAGAGCTTTTATTAACTAGTGAGCAAAGAAAGAGGCTAATTGAGGATAAGAAGAAACAAATAATTTCCTTCATAGCGAAGAATTACGTAGATCCTAAAACTAACTTACCTCATCCTCCTGTAAGAATAGAACAAGCCCTTGCACAAGCAAAAGTATCGATAGACCCGTTTAGGGACGTGGAGGAACAAGCGAAGGTAATTATAGAGAAGTTGAGAACTATAATTCCATTAAAGACGGGTAGAGTAAAGTTAAAGATAAAAGTTCCGGCTATGTATTCTGCTCAAGCCTACGGTATCTTAAAGAGCTATGGAGAGATAGTCGATCAAGAATGGGGAGCAGATGGTGGATTAACAGCTATAATTGAGTTGCCAATTGCTTCTCAAAGTGCTTTGTTAGACAAGCTGGCCTCTTTAACGAAGGGCTCGGCTCAAGTTACGCCGGTGGAGTGATATGGGAGTAGTAAAGAGGAAGTACGTTTTACCCGGAGATCTGATTGTAGAGGGAAATTATCAAATAATATCAAATGCTTATCGTATTGGAAATAAGATCTATTCAATGAAAGTAGGAATGGCCGAGATAACCAATGGAAAGGTTAGAGTAATCCCATTGAGAGGCCCTTATACACCAAGAGTAGATGATTTGGTTTTAGGCATAATAGTTGACTATGCGCCTTTAGCATGGACTGTAGATATAAATTCATATTTTGAAGCCTTTCTTCCAGCGCAAAATGTATTTGGAAAGAACTTCAATCCAGAGGTACACGATCTAACTAAGAAGTTTAAGATTGGGGACTTGATAGCTGCGAAGATCGTAAGTTTTGAAAGGGGAAAGGATCCCATGTTGACGGTTTCTGGACCTGGATTAGGTAAATTAACTCGAGGTGAGCTCGTTAGGATATCTCCAGTAAAGGTACCTAGGTTAATAGGCAAAAAGGGATCCATGAGTAAGATGATTGAAAAGGCTACTGGATGTGAGCTAATCATAGGTCAGAATGGATTAGTTTTTGTTAGAGGTCCTCCTGAAGGTATAATAAAGGCGATAAAAGCGATAAAGTTTGTAGAAGAACAAGCCCACACTTCCGGACTTACTCAGAATATACAGAATTTCTTGAAAGGAGGGGGAGGATGAATTGGGAAAGCTAATAGATGAAGAGGGAAGAAGAGTAGATGGTAGGAAGTTCAATGAGTTAAGGCCTATTAAGATAGAAGTAGGAGTTTTAAAGAACGCTGATGGCTCAGCATATATAGAGCATGGAAGAAATAAGATCGTTGTTGCTATTTACGGCCCTAAGGAAACGCATCCTAAATTTATGGCTTTACCGGACAGAGCCATTTTGAGATGCAGATATCACATGGCTCCTTACTCCACGGAAGAGAGAAAACCTCCACAGCCAAGCCGAAGGGAAATAGAGCTATCAAAGGTTATTAGAGAAGCTTTAGAACCAGCTATAAAGCTTGAAGAATTTCCGAGAACGGCGATAGACGTGTACATTGAAGTCCTTCAGAGCGATGGAGGTTCTAGAGGAGCCGGGATTACAGCAGCATCCGTAGCACTAGCCGATGCTGGAATACCAATGAAGGACTTAGTAGTGGGATGTGCCGCTGGCAAAGTCGATGGGCAAATAGTTTTAGATTTAAACGATCTAGAGGACAAGGAAGGAGAGGCGGATCTACCTGTAGCTATAATGCCGAATATTGGACAAATTACGTTACTCCAAATGGACGGATTATTAACGATCGACGAATTTAAGAAGGCTTTAGATCTGGCTATAGAAGGATGCAAGAAGATACATCAAATCCAAAGAGAGGCCTTATATAGGAAATATTTTGGCACTTCGGAGGCTGAAAGTAAATGATGATATCGCAAAGAGGCTACTTCATTGAGAACTTAAGGAAAGAGCAGATGTTACAGCTTCTAGCCAAGGGGAAAAGGTTAGACGATAGAGGGCTATTGGATTACAGGCCGTTAAAAATTGAAGTAGGAGTTATAGAGAAAGCTGAAGGATCTGCGAAGGTAAGCTTAGGCGATACTCAGGTTATTGCTGGTGTGAAGGTCGAAGTGGATAGGCCTTTTCCAGATACCCCAGATAAAGGGTTGCTTATAGTAAATGCGGAAGTTTTACCATTAGCAAGCGCTTATTCGGAACCAGGACCTCCAGATGAAGACGCGATAGAGCTGGCTAGAGTAGTTGATAGAGGCGTAAGAGAGAGCGGAATGATCGAGCTAGAAAAGCTGGTAATTGAGCCAGGAAGATATGTTTACGCCGTTTTCGTGGATGTAAACGTACTGAATATCGATGGTAATCTCTTCGATGCAACTTCTTACGCCGTAGTGGCAGCGCTTGCTACTACGAAGTACAGGAAGTATGAATTAACGGAAAACGGCGAATTAAAAGCTACAGATAAATTCGAAAAGCTTCCCATTACTACCATACCTATATCGATAACTGCCTTTAGAATCGGCGACGTCATACTGTTAGACCCCAATGCTGACGAGGAAACATTGGTGGAGGCAAGGTTGACGTTTACTTTTGATGGTAGAGGCAATTTATGCGCTGCTCAAATGGGAGGAAGCAAGGGGTTCTCTAAAGATCAGGTTTTGAAGATAATAGAAATAGCGAAGCTTAAAGCTGAGGAGATAGGAGGGTTATTGCGGAGGCAGGTAGGATATGGTTAAGAAGGGAGCATCTCTTAAAGGTCTAGGGGCAAAATATGGGTCTACTTTGAGGAAGCGGTATACAAGAGCCTATAAACTACTGAAGGCAAAGAGGTATTGTCCGAGTTGTGGTTCACCCAGGTTTAGGAGGCTAGTTATAGGGATTTGGTATTGTCCTAAATGTGGACTAAAGATGGCTGGAGGAGCGTACGACGTAGAAATTGAATAAGGAAGTAAGAGGTAAGGTAGAAATCTCAATAGAGATCGATGATGAACGATTGCTAAAGGCTTTATATGTTTCATTTCTAGGGGATTCTAAGAGCGCGAGGTCTAAGTACGACGTATCACTTAATGGGAACCAATTAAACATATCGGTGGAAGACCTTAATATAGGCGATCTAAGAGCCTTCATAAATTCTAATTTAAGGCTTTTAAAGGTCATCATAGAAGGATTAAAGGTGATAGAATGAGCTCGGAAGTTCCTCCGTGGCTCCAAGAACAATTGGCTAGGTATGATCAATTACAGCAAAGTCTTCAAGCTATATTAACTCAGAAACAACAGGTGGAGGCAGAACTTGCAGAAATTGAAAAGGCGTTAGAAGAGCTAAGAAAGGCTCCTTCAGACACAACCGTTTACAAATTTGCGGGCACTATTATGTTAAAGGCCGATAGAGAAAGTTTGCTTAAAGAGCTAGAGGAGAAAAGGGAATTAGCTAATACGAGGATAATGGTATTGAAGAAGCAAGAAGATAGGATAAGAAGTAACCTTCAAGAGCTCCAAAATAAGATAAACGAGGCTATAAAAAGTAGGCAAGGGGCAAGTTAACAAAGTTTTTAGTAGGTAAAACAAAATTATATTTAGATCCATAGTCACTACTTGGTAGACTTTAAATGAGAATAAGAGGCTTTCCGTTCGTCAAAGGACATAATGCAGCCATATTAATGCATAGACAGGCGGATGTCGATGCTGTAGCTTCCGCTATAGTTTTGAAAGCTTTGCTTCAAAGCAAAGGTTTTAAGGTAACGATTCCTAGACCTGAGGGGGTTTCTAGTTTAACGAAAAATTTCATAGAACATTTGAAATTTCAATTTGATGAAATAGAAAGCTTAGAAGATTTTGATTTGATACTAATAGTTGATACTGGAAGTCCTAGCTTATTGGAAAGATACTTAGACGGTTTGAAGAGAAGCGAGGCTGTTAAGGTATTAATCGATCATCATCCTTATGATAGAGCATATGATGAAATTCTGAACGTTAAAATGGTCGATATTAACTCCTCCTCTACTTGCGAGATAGTTTATAGGATCTGTAAGAACTTGAAGTTTAACATTACTCCGCTCTTAGCAAAAGCCTTGCTAGCTGGAATATTTTTTGATACTCAACATTTACATTTAGCATCTTGTAAAACGTTAAAGATTGTATACGATCTCTGTAAAATTTGTGGTGGATTAGATAACGTAAGGGAGCTATTAAGGCAAAAACGGGAATACTCGGAAGTAATAGCTAGATTAAAAGCTGGTCAAAGAGCAAGGATATTCAAAATCGGAAAATGGGTATTGGTTTTGAGCAAACTAAGCAGCTATCAAAGCTCAGCTGCCAAGCTCTTTATAGATGCAGGAGCAGACTTAGCGATAGTTGTAGGAGAGAATGAAAGAGCTAGAGCAAGTATGAGATGTTCCCAAGAGTTCTATAAAAATACAGGGATTCATTTAGGAAAAGATATAGCGAAGAAAGTTGGCGAGGAGTTGGAAGGAACCGGTGGAGGACATCCAACAGCAGCCTCTTTAGAAGTTGATGCAAAAGTTGAAGAATTGGAGTATAAGTTGTTGAAAACTATTGAGAACCTCATAGACGAAAAGTTGGAAGAGGTAAAATGACGAGGAAAATAGTGGTTATAAGGAATTATAGCTTTACCTATGAAGGAAGTCAGAAACCAGCTATCCAAGATGTAAATTTAGAGATAGAAGAAGGAGAAATCGTAATAATAGCTGGAGCTAGCGGTAGTGGGAAATCTACTCTTTTAAGGAGCCTAAATGGCTTAATACCGCACGTCTACAAGGGAGAATATCGAGGAGAAGTGTGGGTTGATGGGATGTTAGTTAAAGAAACGCCGACTTACATCTTAGCTACTAAAGTGGGATTTGTCTTTCAAAACCCTGAAAATCAAATATTCATGTTTACCGTTGAAAGAGATATCGCATTTGGGCTTGAGAATTTAGGATTTCCTAGGGATGAGATGAAAAGAAGAGTTGAATGGGCACTTAATCTTCTTGGTTTAAAGGAGCTGAGAAAAAGAGCTCCGCATGAACTAAGCGATGGTCAGAAACAGAGGGTTGCTATAGCAGGTGCGATCGTTTTAAAGCCTAAGCTTTTAGTACTAGATGAACCTACTAGCCTCTTAGATCCAGAGACGGCATATGATGTCGTAAGCTTAGTTAAGGAGCTCAATAGGAGTTTAGGCTTAACCGTTATTTTAGTAGAACACAGGTTGGAGCTCGTATCCTCCATCGCTAATAGGCTCATTGTGATTAACGAGGGGCGCATTGTTGGGAATGGTAAACCGGAACAAGTTCTCACCGATGTTAATTTGCAAAAGGTAGGACTCACGCCTCCCCCAATAGTCGACCTCCAGATTGAGCTTAGGAAGAGAGGAATTACTATAGACCCGATAGCTCTAGATGTAGACAGGTTTTTAAGGGAACTTGATAAGGTGAGAAAATGATAAAGTTTGAATCTGTCACCTTTATAAGACCTAATGGAGTAGTAGCTCTAAAGGACATTAATTTAGAAATAGGAAAGAACGAGCTAGTTACGATAGTTGGCGCAAATGGAGCGGGTAAAACGACTCTTCTTAAACATATGAACGGATTGCTCAAGCCTACAAAGGGCAGAGTTCTAATTGATGGAGTAGATACTAGGAAGACGTCCGTTGCTAGCCTTTCTAAGAAGATTGGGTTAGTTTTTCAAAATCCAGATCATCAACTTTTTTCAGAAAGCGTAGAGGCCGAAATCGTCTTTGGACTTAAGAACTTTGGATTCGATGAAAGGGAAATTAAGAGGAGAACCGAAAAGATGTTGGAGTTCTTCGGGCTGAAAGAGCTTAGAGATAGAGCGCCGTTAACTTTAAGCGGAGGAGAGAAGAAGAGGCTTTGTATTGCAGCCGTATTAGCCTGGGATCCAGATGTCCTAGTACTCGATGAACCGACCGTTGGGCAGGATCTACAAAATAGGCTTAAGCTATATGAAGTTATTAACGAGTTGAGGAAGAGAGGAAAAGGAGTAATCATAGTTTCACATGATATAGAATTCCTCTGGCCATTACAAGCGAGAACTATAGTTATGGCCGACGGCAAGATTCTGAAGGATGGACCTGCTTACGAAGTATTTATGGATAGAGAGCTATTAAAAGCTGCGAGAATTAGACAACCCCAATTAGCAGAGCTATCTACGAAGCTTTCCCTAAGCTTTCCGTTTAAAAAGGTGGGGGATGCGGTAGAGCGGCTGTTGAGGGGTGGTTAATATGGCCTATATGTTAGCTGAGGGTCTCACATTCAGGTATGAAGATTCTCCTATCCATAGAAGGGATCCTAGAGCAAAACTGCTGCTATCAATCTGTCTTTTTATCGTCGCTTTATCTAGCAATTCAATAATTCACATACTAATCGTACTCGCCTTAATATCCATACCAGCAATGATAGCAAATATTCTCAAACGGATGGCAAAAACCCTCGTTTTCTCACTTACCTTCTCTGTTTTCATATTCGTAGTTAACTTTGTAGTTGGATATGATGTAATGTATTCGTTAACGCTTGCCCTTAGGTTTATCGCTATAGTAGCGGCGGCCTCCCTATTCTTCTTAACTACCTCACCAGATGAACTGGAATACGTAATGCGATGGATGAAGCTACCCAGAGACTTCGTATTCGCTTTCGTAACGGCCGTAAGGTTCGTGCCCGTCCTTCTCCTCGATCTCCTTCAAATATTAGACGCTCAGAAATCAAGGGGATTAGAGGTAGAAAGAGGAGGACCTGTAAAGAGGATAAAAAACCTAATTCCAATCTTAATTCCATTAATCGTAAACGCATTAATTAGAAGTGGGGAATTAGCAGAGGCTATGGAGGCTAGAGGTTACGGCGCCGTAAAAAGACCTACCTCGCTCTACGTTCTCTCATTCGATAAATGGGATGTAATTTTGTCTTCATTATCTGTAATAGGTTCTGTTATCTTTATTTACCTCTCCTTCTTACTTTAAATTATGTTCATAAAAGTAGATACTTGGACATGGCTACCGAGACTTGGTAAGGATGCTTTCTCCCAGCTCATGAGGTTAGGAGTTAAGTACGATAAAAGAAACGGTTTCTACATCCCATCTTCCATAGATCTAAGAGAGGTCGCGAGCGTCATTGAGAAGGCAACTGGAAAAAACGTGAATTTCGTATTTAAATGCTTCATGTGTGGAAAAGATATGACATGTATAGAGTGTGAATACAAGTGGAGTTGTAAAGTTGAACTTACCTCTGGAAAGTGCATATGTTCAAATTGTATGAAGAAAATAGATATGAAGGACTACGTTACAAAATGGGCTTCCCTAATTTAGATTCTTAATTCGGTCTTATTCCATTCATCTAGCATCCGTTTCAAAGAGGCTACTCTGGGATCTCCATATTTTACTTTAAGGATCCTTATCCTTCCGAACCTTCTTTCTTCAATTAGACCTTCTCTTTTTAGCAGCTCTAACTGAACATCGCCTGATCTATAGTCTACTTTTGAATCCTTTATTAGATGAGTTATGTTAATTTCTCCGTATTTTAATAGGGTGAAAAGAAGCTTTACCCTAGTCTTTGATTGAAAAATTTCCTCTACGTTCAACTAATTCTCATCTCCTCCATTAACATCCTTCTAATTAGATTAGGGTCAGCCTTTAAGCTTACGAAGGTGGATCTGCCTTTTCCCATCGACAATACTCTAGTGGAAACTAGACCCTTAGCCTCTAGCAATTTTACAGACATCCAAAGGGAAGTATGGCTTATCTCTTCTCTTCCCACGCCTCTTAAAAATTCATTAACTCTTTCCTTTAGCTCTCCCATACTGAGCTCCTTTTTTAGATAATTGTTTGCTAAGACGAGTAAGATTACCTTTTCCCTTTCTTCTAAATCTTGAAGCTCATACGAGTACGTCAAAAGAGGGAGAAATTCTTTTGCTTTCTCTACGTGTTTGGCCGTTACCTTTCGTCCTCCTTCAATCTCCGCATATTTCCCAGCTTTATATAGCAACTCAATAGCTAACCTCGCATCTCCATTAGTAGAAGCTATATCCGCTATCATTTCTACGACTTCTCTGCTTATACATCCGGGAACAAATGCTAGCTCGGCTCTATCCCATAAAATGTCGAATAACTCTGTCTTACTGTATTTAGATAGCTTAATGTGTGCTCCCATTAAGGAGCTTTTAAGGCTTTCATCTACTTTAGCGAGGTAATCCAGTCTTTTAGATATTAGAAGAAGAGATATAACGCTGTAACCGATTTCTCCTGATCTAACCATTGAATATAAGATATCGGATCCAGATAGCTCGATTAATTCATCTACCTCATCAATTACTAAAAACAACGTACTTCTGTTTTTAGAAAGGTCCTCTAGTACTCTACACATAGCTTCAGAAGGGTTGTATCCTCTTCTGGGAAATTTCAAGTTCAAGGACTCCATTATCCTATTCATTACTAGTATCGGTCCTCGATCGATCCTAGAATTAACCGTACAAAATACCGCTCTCACGCCATATCTCCTAGTTTGCTCCTTTCCGAGCTCGCAAAGCTTCCTAGCTAACATCGTTTTCCCACTTCCAACAGGACCCGTTAAGAGGACTACCTGTCCTGCTTCTCCACGTTTTATAAAGGAGGAGAAGAGGGTGAGGAGCTCCTCTAGTTCCTTCTCTCTATGAGGAATTCTCTTAGGTAGGTAATCGGCGCTTAAAACAAATTCGTCCCTGAATATTGAACTCATCCAGTCACTTCTGTTCCCTTCTTATTAAAAAGCCTTTTCTAACTTTTAAAACCTAAATGAGGAGGGGGTTGCAAGGTTTTTAAAGTAACTTCCATAATAAAATTCACTTTTAAAAGTACCCCGTAAGGGAGCTCATTAACTTTTTATACCTATAAGGGAATTGGGGAGATCGGCCTGAGGTGTACCTATGGAAAGGAATAGACTAGCAAGAAAGCTAGGACTTCTAGAGGCCGTTAGTATAGGAATAGGCGGAATGATTGGGGGAGCGATCTTTGAAGTAATAGGCTTAGTCGCCGGAATGGTCGGCCCTAGCATTTTCCTATCTTTTTCGTTTGCAGCTACGATTGCGGCGCTTATTGGATATAGCTATAGCAAGCTGGGACCTACCTTTCCGGAGTCAGGGGGAAGCTTTACCTACATTCATAAGGCTTTAAGAGGAAGAGCCTTATCGGTTTTCGTAGGATATATGTTATGGTTCTCTTATTCAGCTGCTTGCGCTCTTTACTCCGTTGGCTTTGCCTTTTACCTATCTTTCTTCATTAAGGACGTGCCTCCGATATTTACCCCCTTTTTGCTAATTCTCGTCTTCGTCTTACTTAACCTTAGAGGAGTGAAAGAGGCCGGTATCATTCAGAGCATACTCGTTACTATAAAGGTCCTAAGCCTTGTTTTCTTAATTGTAGTGGGGTTAAGGGCGTTAAATCTAGATAATTTCTATCCTATGTTCCCCAACGGCTTCTGGGCACCGCTTTTGGGAAGCGCTATCCTATTCATCGGGTATCAAGGCTTCGATATAATAGGTACTTCGGCAGAGGAGCTCAAGGATCCCAAGAGAACGATTCCGAAGGCAATCTATCTTTCAATCATCATAGTCGCTTTCCTCTACATATTTGTATCAATAGTGAGCGTTGGCGTAGTTAATTACCAAGAGTTGGGGGCTGCGAGAGCTCCCCTAATATTAGTTGCGGAAAGATCGTTTGGAATTACTGGAATGTGGATCCTTGCAGCGGGAGGGGTGATATCTACGGGCTCTGCTTTCAATGCAGCTCTTTACGGTGCTTCTAGAATTGCTTACAACTTATCGTATTACAACATAATGCCAAAGTCGATGATGAAGCTAAATAAATCTAAGGCTCCCTATATCTCCGTTCTATCGGCTGGTGCGCTCACAACAGTCATCACCGTAGCGGGGCTTACTTCAGAGGAAACCGTTAAGTTTCTCTCTTCTCT
>CAYQTV010000016.1:0-11378 GCA_964420525.1 uncultured Nitrososphaerales archaeon
TTAAGGATACATGGAAGGGAGCTCTATATTAAGGGTAGGGTTTTTAAGTTAAGAGGAAAGCTCTTTGTAATTGGTTTCGGTAAGGCTTCTTTCGAAATGGCGAAGGAAATTGAAGAGATATTAGGAGATCACATTTCAGAAGGAGCAATAATAACTCCCTTTAAACCTACGGAGAAGTTAAGTAAGGTGCTCGTACTTATTGGAGATCATCCAATTCCTACCGAAAGAAATGTAGCCAATTCTCTAAGAATCTTAGAGCTAGTGAAAGGTCTAAGGGAAGAAGATCTGGTTTTAGTTTTGATATCTGGAGGAGGAAGCGCTTTGTTCTCACTTCCTCCAGAAGGCATATCTATAAGGGATAAAGCAAGGATAACTGAGCTATTAATGAAAAGCGGAGCCGATATAAACGAGCTGAATGCCGTTAGAAAACACATATCCTTAGTTAAAGGAGGACAGCTATCCAGGGCTATATGGCCAGCGACAACAGTATCACTGATAATCTCAGATGTCGTAGGAGATAAATTGGATACGATAGCTTCCGGTCCCACGGCTCCTGACGAAACGACCTTTAAGGACGCATATGATATATTAAGGAGAAGAAATCTTCTCGATGTAGCTCCGAGAAGTGTCGTAAGGTATATAGAAAAGGGAATTAGAGGAGAAGTGAGAGAAACGCCGAAGCGAGACGATGCGATTTTTAGTAAAACGCATAACTTCATTATTGCGAGTAATATTATGTCACTGAAAGCTATGAAAGAGTTAGCGGTTAGAAAGGGATATAACTCTATGATAATCTCTTCTCACGTTCGAGGAGAGGCTAGAGAAGTAGGGAAGTTCATCTCTTCTATAATGTGGTCCATCTATAGGGATTCGGTGCCGCTAAATAGGCCAGCTTGTATAATTATGGGAGGAGAGACGACAGTTACGGTTAAAGGAAGAGGGATAGGGGGGAGAAATCAAGAGCTAGCTCTTTCCGTAGGAATAGAGATAGAGGGGATGGAGAAAGCTTCTTTCGCTTCAATCGGGAGTGATGGAATAGATGGAATGTCGAGCGCAGCAGGGGCGTTAGTAGACGGAAGAACCATGAAGAAGGCTCGTGAGTTGAACTTGGATCCGCGTGAGTTTTTAGATAACAACGACAGCTTCACCTTCTTTAGCAAAATGAAAAATGTTATATTAACGGGACCAACAGGTACTAACGTTAACGATTTCATGATCGCTCTTCTCGTTTAATGTGCTTTTCATATTCCCTTCTCGCTAAGCTATCAGCTTCCTCATTTTGAGACCTAGGAATCCACTCGTAATGAACCTTCCTAAACCTTCTTTCCAATATTTTGCATTTTTCGTGCAATCCCTTTAACTTCTTAGATTTCACTTTATACATACCCTTCATTTGCATTATGATAAGCTTCGAATCTCCTCTAACCCTTATCTCATCAATAACTTCCCTCTTAGTCAACCATTCAAGCCCCTTTAGTAAACCCATGTACTCAGCTACGTTGTTAGTCGCTCTATCGCTCCAAGGTTTAGCGGCTAAGCCAGATCCATAACCTATCTTCTCTCCGTTACGATATATTACAAAAGCGTAACAAGCTATACCCTTCGGATTTCTAGGTAGACACAAACCGTCGAAGTAAAGCACGATCACGTCCTTATTTTAAAACTTCATGATTTAAAAGCTAAGCGTAAAGACCTTATACCAAAGCCGCTATATGCTTTCGTGTATGCGCCCCATCGGAAGGTTCCAGGTTATGGCCGTTCTTCAAGCGGCTAGAGCATACGTCCTAGGATTGCCTTTAGACCAAGCTAAATCGTGGGGTTTAAACAGAGCTATCTTCTATGCAGCAGCTAAAAGAGGGTTTAAAGGGACTTCTCCCTTAACTCTAGAGTTCAGAAAGGCGAAGGAAAAGGGAGAAGAAGGTCCCGCTATATTCAAATTGGGAGATGAAATGGCTTTTACTGAGGTAGTGAATGGAAAGGAGTACTTTACGATAGGGGGGAAGGTACAAACCGAGAAGGACTTCGAGAGACAAGTGGAATGGAGGTTTGGCCCTATATTTGAGGACGTATGGAGAGAAGCTTTAGAACACGTAAGGAAGTTCGAAAGGAAAACCCTTCTTTCCCAAAGGGAATTTTACAAGAAGGTATACGAACCTTATAGGGACTACTTCGCTGAAAAGTGGAGCCAGTTATACATAACGGTGAAGAGGGGAAAGGAGCTTAAAAGTATTTAGGTTAGTAATCACTAAGCATTTACGCGATGAAATACGAAATCCCATCTAAACTTAAAAAGTTAAGGGAATCCGCTACGTTAAAGGCCGCTGAAAAGGCAAGAGCGTTGAGGGCAAAAGGGATTAAGGTAATTAGCCTAGATGTAGGCGAGCCCGATTTTCCAACGCCTTTACCGATAATTGAAGAAGCCTACAAGGCCTTGAAGGAGGGATATACTCACTATGGCCCAAGCCAAGGCTTGCCTGAATTGAGAGAAGTTCTATCTGATAAGGTTAAGAGCGAAAAAGGAATAGACGTTAGACCATCTTCCTTCATAATTACTCCAGGATCTAAACAGTCAATCTACTATTCCCTCATAGCTCTATTAGAGGAAGGAGATGAAGTGTTAATACCGACTCCAGCTTGGCCTAGCTATATGGAGATGGTAAAGCTCGTAGGCGGTGTGCCTATTGAGGTGAAAACAAATAGCTCTTTCTCACCTTCCATTGATGAGCTTGAAAAGCATACAACTAGCAGAACTAAGGCCTTAATTATCAACTATCCCAATAACCCTACCGGCTCGGTGTACGATAGGAGGAAATTAGAGGAGCTCGCTACATTCGTAAAGGAGAAGAACTTATGGGTTATATCAGATGAAATTTACGAGAAATTAACGTACGAAGGGGAGTTTATCAGCTTTGCAACGCTTGAGGGAATGGATGATAGAACGATAACGGTAAACGGCTTTAGCAAGACGTACGCTATGACGGGATGGAGGATAGGGTATGCTTACGGTCCGGAGGAGGTCATAAAGATGATGGTAAAAGTCCAACAACATACGGCTACGTGTGTTCCTGCTTTTGTACAAAAAGCGGCAATAGCGGCCTTAACGAGGTGCGATGATTATGTTAAGGAAATGGTTTCCGAGTTTAAGAAGAGAAGGGATTTCATATTCGAGGGCTTTAAGAAGCTCGGATTTAAGCTCGAGAAGCCTAAAGGGGCATTCTACCTATTCCCAGATGTGAGAGGAATATATAGAGATCCTCCTAACTTTAACGATTTCCTCTTAGATAAGGCGGCCGTTAGCGTAACTCCTGGAGCAGGATTTGGCGTAGGGTATGAACCGTACGTCAGGGTTTCCTACGCTAACTCCTTAGAGAATATAAGGGAGGGGTTAGAGAGGATAGAGAAGGCCTTATCGGAATCTAGTAATTAGTTTATAAACGATAAAGATGGACTTAATGACGTTGGCGGAGCTCTCTTCAACGTACAAGAAGCTCATCGATATAGTCTCGGATTTCAAACCTCCTTCTATAGATCAAGTTAACGAAGTCCACTCCATCTTAAAGAATAGTAGAAGAATCGTCACGGTAGGAGTTGGAAGATCTGGAGATAATGCGGAGATCTTAGCTAAATTCTTGAGGAACTTAGGATATAGGGAGGTCTACGGACCCGAGGACATCCCCTTCATGTTTAACGAAGACGATGTAGTAATAGCTATCTCAGGAAGTGGGACTACTACCTATACAGTTGAGACGGCGAAGGTCGCTAGAGATGCGGGAAGCGAAGTTATAGCGATTACCAGTAGCTCGGATAGCCCTTTACTCAAGTACGCAACGAAAACGATCTTCATACCCGGAAAAACGAAAATAGGTCACGATGATGATTATTACGGAAGACAGCTATTAGGTCACATTTACGCTCCCTTAACTCCTCTTGGAACTCTATTTGAGCTTAGAACGCTCCTTTTTGTTCTATCCTTAGTAGGACATGAATTCGGTAAGGGATATGAAATTACGTTTAACGAACTTATAGGAGGATTGAGAGCATTTACCCCGTTAGATGAATACTTCACTAACTTCTACGCTCTTTTACCTAAGCCTAGATCTCAGGCTAACCCCTTTACAGGGAAAACTGTAGCTGTTGGAGAGGGAATGAGCGGTATCGTAGCCAAGTTCTTTATAACGAGGTTAAGACACTGTGCAAAAATAGGAGAGGATAGAGAGTGTTACTATTGGAGGGATAGAGGTAGTATAAGCGTGAGGAAGAACGATCTCGTTCTCGTAATATCGGGCTCTGGAGAATACATACCTGCTATGTTAGCGAAAAGGGCAAAGGAGAAGGGGGCTAAAGTAGTAGGTATAACTTCGTATTCGGATTCTAGCTTAGCGAAAATCTCGGATTTAATCATCTTGGTTCCAGGAAGAATTAAGACCGAGATCAAGGGATTGAGGAGCAGCTATTACCCTATGGATCCCATATTATCTATATTTGAGCTTAGAACGCTCTTCCTACTTGAATCCTTTATTTACTTGATAGCGGAGACGGAAAACATAACCGAGGAAGATATGAAAGGCCTCCACTCCGATTTTACATGAGTCGTATCTTTCATCCATACCACAGATCTTCGTTTTACCTATTTTTGTTTCTATTACTAATTGTCCTTTTTCCGTTAATATTCTATGGATACGTAGGCCTAGCTTTTAGGAGGCTTGGCTTCTCTCCCTTTCAAGTAATTATACTGTTATCTTCAACTTTGATAGGAAGTTTTATCAACATACCCTTGTTCGAAGTGAAAAGCGAAGAACCCGTAATTATCGTTAGGGAAATCAAATGGTATGGCATATACTTCAAAGTTCCCTCAATCGAGGTTCAAAGAACGTTGGTAGCCGTAAACTTAGGAGGAGCAGTTATACCTACTTTAGCGGCTATTTACATTATCGCTAAAAACGTCCATATGTTGTACATAATGATCTTGGCGATCGTTATCGTAACTTCGATTATCCACCTAGTAGCTAAGCCCGTTAAAGGGCTTGGAATAGTAACCCCGATGTTCCTTCCTCCTTTATCGGCCGCCATCACAGCAATCCTTCTATCTCCTATGAACCCAGCTCCCATCGCTTACGTTTCAGGAGTTTTGGGAGCTTTAATTGGAGCAGACCTCCTAAACTTAGATAAGATATCTAAGCTGGGATCTCCAATGGTTAGCATTGGAGGAGCGGGAACCTTCGACGGGATATTTCTAACAGGCGTACTCGCAGTTCTTTTAGCTTGGTAGGTTAGAACTAACGATAGAAAAGGTCAGATCGCCCACCCATATCAATATCGATTTTAAATTTGATTTAAGGCGATCGGGTTAAGGATAGGATATACTCCTTCAGAAATATTTCTTACTCGAATACTTAGCGGCTAGGAACCATCTATGCGATCTCTACGGCTCTAAGAGAGTGATAGTTCCTATTGAACATCTAAAGAGGAGAACGGCCGGATCAGCGCGATTAATTGATTAAGCTAAAGAGGATTTGTAGTGAAGTATATGGAAACGCCTTGAATGCGGTATCTAATAGGGATTTGAACGCTCTACGAACTCTATTTTGAATTAGTAAGCAGGAGGTGTACTCCAGAGCTCGACTTGTCCTTTGAATGACAACACCGCTTTTTGCTCTAGACTTAACGTTAAGAGGAGATAGTTATCTAAACTGTTAACTTAAATAAATCTCAAATAGTTAAATAGCATGTTTACCGCTAGGTTTTTAGGTTGAAGAGATTTATTAGAGATCCCATACATCAAAATATCCTATTGAACGAATTAGATTTAGAGTTGATTGATACCTATCAATTCCAAAGGCTGAGAAGAATAAAGCAAACGGGCTTGGTATACCTCGTTTATCCCGGCGCTCAACACACTAGGTTCGAACACTCTATAGGAACTAGGCATTTAGCCGAGAAGATTTTAGAGACCCTGAAAATTTACGGCTTAGAAATAAAAAGGGAGGAAGAGGAACTTCTCATGATATCCTCTCTTCTACACGATATAGCTCATTTGCCTTTCTCTCACTCCTTGGATTTAATAAGCGAAGAGGAGCATGAAAAACTATCTAGAGAGGTAATTGCTAGCTCCGAGCTTAAAGATATAGTTTCGAAATACGGATATAGCGTAGACGACGTCTCCAAGTGCATAAGCGGGGAAAGGACTCCTTTGTCTTCAATAATAAGATCTGAGATAGATGCAGATAGGCTTGATTACCTTCAAAGGGACGCCTATTACTGCGGAGTAGCGTATGGCGTAATAGATTCTAGGATACTAATGGAGTTCAGATTCCATGAAAATAGGGTAGCCGTATCTGAAAAGGGCATCAAACCCGTTGAAAGCGTCCTATTCGCTAGGTATAGCATGTACAACATGGTATATGGACATAAGACGGCTAGGATCGCCTCTAGAATGCTGACTAAGGGGGTAGAGGAGGCCATTAAACAAGGCGCTCTGTCGTTCGACCTCCTCTTAAAGCTAGGGGATGAAGAGCTCTTAGCTGAAATGGGTAAGATAAAAGGCCTTCCTTCCGAGATGAGCGAGAGAATCAAAAATCGAAAGCTTTACAAACGGGCTTTTTACGTAAGCTGGGATGAAGCGGATCAGGATATTCTCAAGAAAGCTATAACGGAGGAGGGAAGGAAGAGCTTAAGCGAAAAGCTAGAGGATGAGATAGCGGCACAAGCCGGCTTAGGATATGGCGAAGTACTAGTGGACGTACCGAAATTGCCTATTTTAGAGGAAGCCAACGTAAAGGTCGTAATTCAAGGTAAGCTAGTAGATTTAAGGAGGATATCTCTATTAGCCGAACCCATTACATCATCTATGAAGAGAAGCTGGAGTATAGGCGTCTATTCCAAAAGTGAGGATGTAGAAAAGGTGAAAAGAGCAAGCGAAAAAGTTCTAAGATACCGTTAAGGTTATTAAGCGTATGAAGCCTAATGTAGCATCCATCGGAGCTATCAATTGGGATATTAGCTTATACGTCCCGAAAATAGCAGGTCCTGGAGAAGAAGTTGTTGTGAAAAGGATAGAGAGGATTCCTGGTGGAAAAGCTGCAAACGTCGCGGTCGCGGTAGCTAGGCTTTTAGGCAGATGGAAGTGCGCTATTGTAGGTGGAGTTGGAGATGACGAAATAGGAAGAGCGCATAAGGAGATCTTTGAAAAAGAGGGAGTTGTAACTGATTATCTATTCGTATTTAAAAACGTTCAATCAGGACAGGCTTACATCCTGATAGACGAAAGGGGGGAGAATCAGATAAACACCTATTTTGGAGCGAATGCCGAGCTTAAGGAAGAGCATGCTGAAATGGTTAGAGAGTTAATTGAAAATTTAGAATTTTTAGTTATAATGGATCCTCCTATTCCATTTACAAGAAAAATTATGGAGTACGCGAAGGGTAAGGTCCCCATCTTATGGGCTCCTGGTGTTAGAACTCTAAGGGATAAGGAGGCGGTAATATCGCTTTTGAACTACATCGATTATTTCGTTTTAAACGAGCACGAGCTCGTGAATTTGCTAAACGTTAGTAATACGTCTCTAGCTTCGCGGAAGTTAATAGGCAAATTTTCAAAACTTAAGTTAATAGTAACTTTAGGAGAAAGAGGCTCGATGTTAGCTTCTAAAGATAAGGAGATAGTAGAGGAGGGAGTAAAACTCGATAAGTTAGGTTTAAAAGCGGTTAATACCGTGGGGTGTGGAGATGCTTTTGTTGGTGCCTTTGCATCCTACATGGTTTTAACGAATGATGAAGCGAAAGCTCTAGAAATGGCTAATTACGCCGGAGCGTACAAGGCCACCAAGTACGAGACAAGAGGAAGTCCAACTAGAGAAGAGCTTGAACTCTTTAAAAAGTCGTATATGAGTGCCCTAACCTAAGAATTCGCTAATCTCGCTTAACCTCTCTTTCGCTTCATGTATAGTCGACGAAACTAAGACCCTAATTCCTAGGCCATTTAGCATGTTCACGGCCATAGCGGATAGCGACGGAACGGCCACAATGGTTGCTTTTTCAGGCCTAGTATCGTAGACCTTCGTCAAGAAAGATATAATGTTTGCTTCCGGTATTTCTCTTTCTGAAAAGAAAGCTTCTAAGATAAAGATGTTCTTGCCGTTCTTCTTAGCTACTAAGTCGAACGTATGATCAATTCCAGATGCACCCTTTAATACCGGTATATCTATAACGTAACCCTTCTCATATAATATTTCCCCTACCTTATCGTAAAATGACAAAACATGTTTTATCTCATCAGCTAGAACCGGATTTATCTGATACTCGGCTCTCTCTATCAAGTTAGCCTCTACAATAGGGATTTCGTGATTTCCAATTATACAATGTAAGATTATTTCAGGATCTGGAACGTTTTCCTTTCCAAAGGTGCATGAAAACCAAACGCCTAATTTTTTAATCTCCCCCGCCTTTATTTCATGTTGACATCTAGGACAAATCAACCTATCTCCTACTTTCTTGAAGTTATCTGAGGATGCGAGATAACCGCAAGGTACATGTTCCCATAACTCCTTCCTTTCTAATGGTGCATTATGTTTCCTACATTTTAAGAGAACGTGAAAAGCAGTTTCTCCGTGGTAAGGACAAACGGCCGCGTTATTTAAGCTTACAATCCTCACTAATCCTCCCTTAACTAGCTTAACGATGACGTCCTTTACTACGCTAGGGTTTAAATCGCTGTAGACGAAACCACCGGTTTTAGGATCATAATGGGGAACGAGCCTCCCGCCCTCCTCCAGCATCTTTTTTAAAACAACGCGGGAATAGTAGTCCTTATAGTATAGCATTCTATCATCTATTCCTCTCAATTGTAAAGTGTCTTTATTAGAATAGCCAATCTCGGATTTATGTTTTTCGTCTATTAACATGTATTTTCGAAATACTTATTCACACGAAGAATTTAAATCTATCGCTTACTAATAGTGTGAACTATGAGGTATATTTTGTTAGGGCTTATCGCCCTTCTCCTCATATTAACTCCGACCTCATCTGTGGGACAAACGTTTTATAAGTTCGGTTTGGAAGTATCGCCCTATCCTCTGCCCGCAGATGGGGGAAGCTACCCTCTCTACATTACGCTTTTAGGTCCTGATGGTGTGCCCGTTAAAGCCCCCGAGGATATTACGGTTCACCTATATTCCTCAGATCCTAGAATAGTAAGCTTAGAGAGAACGGTTATATTGCCTAAGGGCAGCTATTATATTAAAACGTATATAAATACGAGCAGAGTTGAGGGAAGTGTTCTCATAACTGCGGCGGCAGATGGCGTTGAAGCCGGAACCTTAGAAGTCGAAACGGCTTATCCATACGGAGAACCCGTTAAAATAGGGATATATTCTAGGCCATCGGTTATCCTTCCCTTTGAAGATACCGAGGCTACCTTAATAGTTCAGCTTGAGGATGGTACAGGACATCCGGTTAAAGCCGATAAGGACATATTAGTTAGATTAACGCTATCGGATAACGACTTAGCAGACGTACCGTCTTCCGTGGTAATCAGGGAGGGAACGAGCAAGTCTGAAGTTAAGCTTAAGCCTAAAGGAATAGTGGGAACCCTAGAGATAACAGCTTCGGCTGTAGGGTACGAAGAAGGAAGTTGTGTAATTGAAATAAAAACCCCACAGCCTACCTCTTTAATGTTATATCCTGCACCTGAGGTCTTACCGGCCGATGGAATAAGCATAGGGTATGTGGCCATAATGCTCGTCGATGATGAAGGATACCCGGCTTTAGCGGAAAAGGACGTAACGGTTTACTTATCTAGCTCTAATAATACCGTCGCCTTCTTCTCTACTAATAAAACTGTAATTAAGAGAGGAGAGTACTATACCATAGTTACGGTGAATACGACCGGATTAGTAGGTACTACTACTTTAACGGCTCATGCTGAAGGATTAAATCCCTCCTCGGCAATGATTTCTACATCTCCCTTAGGAACTTATTCCTTTCCCAATAAGTTGAAGCTTTATGTTATTCCTGATATCTTCTTGCCTGATGAAAAACTTCATAAGGGAGTAGTTGTTGTTCAGCTATTGAATGGAACGGACTATCCTATAATACTTTACTCAGACATCGTTGTAACTCTATCTTCCTCCGAACCTAGATATGGTGATGTAAGCAGGTATGTAACGGTTAAAGGAGGAAGTAATATAGGAGTTGGAGATTTCCACACGGGCCATATTACCGGTTTTACTCAGTTAACCGTTACCGCGGACGGATTTGAGGCTGATTATACGATGGTAAGCGTGGAATCTAGACCTCCAAAGGTGATTAGGTTAGAAGTGGTTCCCCCCATCTTAAAGGCGGATGAGGGAAAATACGATGTACTGGTAGTTCAGCTTATGGATGAATTCGGTAATCCAGTTAGGGCGATTAACGAAACCGAGATCTTCCTATTACCCTCAGATGAGACGCTTATTAAAATGCCGTACGAGGCTTATATAGAACCTGGGGAGAACTATGTAGTATTGCCAATAAAAACTACTAAAGAACATGGTGAAGTGACGATCTTCGCTCATTCGACGAACTTAGAGTCAGGAGAAATAACAGTGAACATCCAACTCCCATATCCGAATACCATCGACATAGCTATACATCCCTCCATGCTCATCGGAGATGGAGGCGTAGCCGATCTAGTTCTATGGATAGAGGGATATGGCGTAGTCGCTAAACTTGATAGATCTGTTAATCTATCGCTCTTCTCGACCAATTCTTCAATTATATCCGTAAAGCCCTACGTCTTCTTCCCTATTAGAACGACCTATAGGGAAACTAACCTGCAGGTGGGAGAGGGAATGGGAGAAGCTACGGTTTACGCTATTGCGGATGGATTTGAGAAAGGAGAAGCTTCGGTATACACATACCTTTTACCCATGGAAGTAGTTATGAGCTCGACAGCTACCTTCGTGGTGGGAAGGGAGTCCCCCATTAATTTAACGGCGCGCTACTTAAACTACGGAGTACCGAACGCCATCGTAAACGTAACTAGTACTACCGGAAAAATTAGAATGGTGACCTATTTAACGGATGAGAACGGAAGTTTAACCTTTTACTACACTCCGGAGGTGTTCGGTACAAACGAAATAGAGGCTTACGTTAAAGCTAAGGGATTTGAAGAAGGGTATGGATACTTTTCCGTCGAGGCTACGGCCTATCCCAACTTAACGATAATTGCTCAAACTTACGATGGTAAGCCGATAGAAGGTATAACGGTTAGATTGACCTATCCAAACGGGACGGTAGTTAGCGGGAAGACGGACACGCTAGGTAGATTTAAGTTTGCGAACTTAGAGGTAGGAAACTATACGATCCAAATAGATAAAGATGTCCAAATAGCTGTAGATAAG
>CAYQTV010000017.1:0-6400 GCA_964420525.1 uncultured Nitrososphaerales archaeon
TGCCTGAACCGCTTCAGCTGAAGAATTAAGGCTCAGTAAAACGGCTACCTCAAAAGCCTTGATTTGGTAAAATGATAATAAGTGTATCTCATGACAGTTCTTTTTAGCACAAGCATTCCGTAATTAAAGAGCATTTCAGCTAGAAACAAACCAATAAATCCCGGCCACAAAAAGCCCATTTATCATTTTAATGCACACCAGAACCATTTGAACAACGATATAAAAAGTATAAATAGTTTAAACTTGTTAATCTTACATACGTCTAGGCAGTTGAAAAGGCCAAGTTAATAGCGATAAAGGGCTTCAATGAGGAATTATATAGATTAGTTAAAACCTACGCCTCTCTAGAGGGGAGGACCGTCGCCTCTATTTTCGAGGAGGCTCTTCAACTCTGGATGGAAAGCAGAACCGATTTAGAGGAGGTTCGACTTTGGGTTAACCTTGAGAGGAATTATCGGGAAAATTTCGAGGCGCTTAGGAAGGTACCGTCCGATAGGAGAGGTTATGCCCTCATATCCGACGGAAATTTAATCGGGATCTTCAATAGCTACGAAGAAGCCGTGAAAAAATCGAGGAAATCTTGTAAAGCCCAAGCGCTAATCGTTAAGCTTCCCTTCGAAGAGGAGGTTAAGAGGATAGAGTTGGGATTGCCATGGTAAGCGCGTACCTCAAAGACGACTCGCTAAATTACTTGCCCGTGGTCAAGGCCGTAGTCCACAGTCCCCTAAAGAAGAAAGTCGTAGAGTTGGCGATCGATACGGGCTTCCATGGAGGAATCCTCATCCCCCTTCGTACATACGTAGAGCTTGGGTTTAACCTCTTCGAAGAACCCAAGGTTATTGCTCAAACGGCCGTTGGAGGGAAAATGGATCTCAGAACATCTAAAGCCCTAATCGAAATCGATGGATTTAGGACTTTATGTAGCGTATACACTACATTAGGAGTTAGGAAGTCTTTACTTGGGAGGGAGGTATTGAGAAAGATCGGACTTCTATATAAACCTCCGACAAAAGTGGAGCTAGAGCCGTAATTTAAATACGTACTACTTGAACATAACCCTACTCCATTCTCTTATAAATTCTTTTGAAATGTGAAGCGAATTGCGGATAATTCATAGTATGTGGGGAACTGAAGTATTTTTGGTTTCTTACTGCTAATGTCGTCACTACTACTTGTTGAAGAGTAGCTTTCCAGCTCGATAGTACCTTACATCCTGCTCACCTTCCAAACCTCCTAGAAGTATAGATAAGTGGGTTAGGCCGTGAGTTCTGTGAAAAAGGAGTTAAAAGCCATTCTACGACTATGACCGTGGACAGGTTTCTAATAGATGAAAGTTAAGCTCATAATTTACGTTTAGATCCGTTAAGCTTGTCTGGAAATGTGAAAGGAAGAGGAGGAGAGACATTTTGTAAGTTAGAATCTAGTAAAAAAGTTCCTTTTTACCGCAAGCTTACTTCAAGTATTTAAGTTTAAGGAGAGCCATCGCTTCTTTAAGATGGTGAGGAGTTCGCCTGATTCTATTAGGTTATAACGTAGCGAAGGTTTAAAGAGCTTCCCTAACGACGATATGATGAGAAAAGATGAGGAAGGTCGGATTGATCGCCTTCAAGGGATGGCCGGATGCCGGAGGAGTTGCCTCATCATCAATAAGCTATATAGCGAAGATCTTAAAGGCTAAGGAGATTAGAGAAATCCACCCTTGGCGCTTTTACAATATGACCTCGGTAAGACCTATAGTTACCATAAAGAAGGGAATTGTAGAAAAATACGAGCCACAATCGATTAAGGTAATGGTGGCTAATGCTGAAAGCTGTGAACTTATCCTCTTCTTAGGGTACGAACCACAAATTAATTGGGATCTATCTTCAGATGAGATTTTACGGATACTCGAGGATTATGGAACGCAGGTAGTGATTTTATTGGGAGGGGTTTTAGATAGGATTCCTCATACGAGAGATCCTATAATAACCTACGTAACCTTCTCTTCCGAAGCGTCCTCTTTAGCCAAGAGGGTAGGAGCTGAGCCCAGCGAGTATATAGGCTTAAGCAGCTTCCATACGTTCTTGCTTAACAAGCTTAATGAAAAGGGGATTTTATCGCTAAGCCTTTGGGGACATGCCCCTTACTACGCGGATTCTCCGTATTTGAGAACTTCATGTAAGCTAATCTCAATGCTATCGTCTATATTGAACATACATATACCTTTAGCGGAGCTTAAGATTCAGGCAGATGTGCAGCTCAGGATGTTAGATGAGAAAGTCAAAGCAGATCCTCAGCTATTTAAGGAAGTTAGAGATATGGAGGTAAGCTACGATATGGCTAGGAAAAGACCTCCCTATGCCGCTTAGTTAAAGTCTAAATACCTACCTGCCCTAGCTTTTTAAAGTTGATTAAGTGTAGAATGACTAAACAGGGTTATAGACCTGGAAGCTGTTTAATCTCAATGCCGGATAAAAGCCTAAAGCTCGCATGTATTTCTACTTTAAAGAAAGAGGGCAATTTATGGTTTAGGCTAATAGAGGCCGTTCACCTGTCTAGGCCAGAGGATTACCTAAGTATCTACCAAAGCGGATGCAACCACAGCTGCCTTAAGTGCCATAGCGCCGATTTTACTCAACATTACAGCGGATTTTGGATGTCCACGGAAGACTTAGCCGAAGAAGCCGCTAAGTACGAAGAACAAGTAACCGTATGGGAACCCAGAGAAAGAGCTCTAATGTTCTACGCAACCGATCTATGCATGCACTGTGGTCTATGCGTTCTAACCGGAAGGAGAGGGCCTCTATGCCCGGGTAAGCTAGATCCCGAACAAATTACGTTTAGCGTTCAAGGCTTCGGCCCAGCTAGGAACATCGTGGCCTTTACTGGAGGAGATTTAACGTGTATACCTGAGTTCTACGCACAGGCATCCGAGAGGATAAAGGATAGATGTAAGAAAATGTGGGTTTTAATTGAAACAAACGGCTTCGGCTTAACTAAGGAGAACTTGGAAGTTCTCGCAAGTGGAGGAATCGATTCATTTTGGCTAGATATAAAGGCTTATGATAAGAAGATCTATAAAGAGCTTTGTGGAGCCGATAATGAAACGGTTCTAAAAGCGCCTGAGCTGATAGTGGATATGGGCTTTATACTAGAAGTTTTAACTCTATACATTCCTGGATGGGTGGAAGTAGGTCAAATCGAGAAGATAGCGAAGCTAATTGCTAATATAGACCCAAGCATTCCCTTTACCATCTTGGCCTTCTTTCCAGCTTACAAGTTGAATAAAACGAGAAGCCCTACGCTCCCGGAAATGGTAGCTGCCTATAAGGCCGTAAAGGAAGTAGGGCTGAAGAGGGTAAAGTTGGGAAATTACGGCGTATTCGTTAGATCGCAAGCCGAGTTAGAAACGTTAATTAACTTAGTAGGAAGGAACGCTTTAGGGTAGAACGTTCTCCGAACTTTTTCCTAATAAAGAACCCAAGGTATAAATTCGAAAAAATTATGTATTACCGTAATATCGTAATACATAATATGCCTAAAAAGGAGCGTATAAGCATAACGATAGATCCGGAGCTTCTCCGCTTAGTAGATGAACTAGTTAAGAGGAAAAGGAAGGAAGAGCTGGAAAGAGGAGAGTTAATCTCAAGTAGGAGTAGCGTCATAGAGGATATACTTTGGTCCTATTTTAGAAAGAAGAGGAGCGCGTACCGGTTTACTTTGCTATAACGATCTCTGGAGGACATATAAATCTATAAGAGGAAAGGAAGCTCCTAGCCCTTTAGATCGTACATAGCTGTACCTTCAATGTTGAAGAGGCCTCGATCGCACTCAGGACATTCTCTTAGTAAAGGAAGGTATTTAGGCCCTGTAAGAGGCAGCCTAGCTTGTCCTTCGTGGGTATGTCCCGCTGAGATTAGATCTACCCTTCCCTTGCCCTACTAATTATCGAGGAGAGTAAGGTCTTTCCCTTATCTCCCCTAGGCATAGCCTTACCTAAGTTATCTCTTCTGTAGATATAGGGATTGTCTACTCCTATCAAGTAAGACCGTTCTAAATCCACGTACTCATTATTTAGGACTTTGATCTCTCCGGGACCCTAACTCTTCTTCCAACCGAATAGATCCCAAACCGCTCCAATGATCGCAGTTCCCGGCGACTACATAAACTGAAGCTATTTCAGAAAGCTTTTTAAAGAAAACGATAACGCTTCCTCTAAGCCATATAGATACGTTATAACATCTCTCGTGTGAAATATGTAATCAGGCCTTTCATCTCTAATAATAGATCTGCGTTAAATAAACTCGTCCCGAACTGAGGTCTAAAAATGAATGTCTGTTGTATATACGATCTTTTTATGGCGTTTATTAAATCGCTCCCAATCCTCGTTACAGTTATCAATAAGGGTCCTCCTACGGTAAGATACAGCGAAGCTGAGGCCATTGTTCTCGCTAAGCCTAAAATTCTCTTCACGTTAGAATAAAAATAATACCATTCATCTTAAAATCTCTGCTCTGAAGAGAGCTAATGGTTAAATGACGCTCGATCCTTCTCTAAGGGGTATTTTTAATTTTTAAAAATCTCCGTTAAAAGCAATGTATTTTATGAACTTATATTATCAAATAGAGCTATAACTGTAAATAAAAAGAGATAAAAAGGAAGAGAAATATATAATATCGTGGATGCAAGACAAAGGTTTGCTCTTAGATTTACTATTAAGAGAGGGATATATTTCCGTAATATCTGGAGAACCTGGAACTGGGAAGACCTTCCTCGCCTTAAAGGCAGCTATAGAGGCCTCGAAAGCTGGAGATAAAGTAGTAATGTATGCCTTTAACGAAGATTCTAAAACGCTCGAAAAGAGAATTAAAGAGGTATTTAAAGAAGAGGTTAAGATCGAGGTAAGGGAAGCAATTACTATGGCGAAAGAAGGCGCTGCACATCTCACATCGGATATTTTACTTGAAGCTACCTTAGGTAGCACGGTCATCATAGATCCAATAGATGCCTTGATGGCGGATATTTCATCTAAACAGGAGTACAGGACGACGATACAAACCCTATATAAAACGGTTAAGGGATCTAGAGGCAGGCTAATAATAGTATCGGAGAGCAGCGATCCTTTCCTACTAACCGGATATGCTGCCGATGCCTACATAACACTATGTAAGGAAATAGTTGAAGATAGAATTTATAGATACGCTTCTATTAGAAAGGCGAGAGATGTAAAGATAGAGAGGCCGTACATACCCTTTTCACTGTACATGGGGTTTAATGAACTGTCTGGAGATCTGGCCTTAAAGTTAAAGGTTTCTATGCTGGAAAAGGTGTTTAAGCCCGGAGGAAGGTACATAATTGAAATCGATCCTAACATACCCTACAGGGGTGTAAACGAAATTAAGAGAACGTTAACGGCTCTGTATTTAAGTGAAGGAAGAGGGGTAATTTACTACGCTTCATTAGATGAAAGTAGGGACGAAATAACCGAGGTAATAAGAAAGTACTTGAAAGGTAAGGGAACACTGAAGAACTTGCTCATAGTAATGAAGAGGAAGGAAAAGATCGGGGAAGATATAATAGACTACTGGAATAACTTCTTTAAGAGAAGGAAGGAGATGGCTAGATATCTGAAAAGGGTAACTAAAAAAGCACCTATCTCGATTTTCAATTTATGGTTCAACAACTACATTTACTCGAAGATAGGGGATGAGTATATTGAGCTAATTCAAGGCATGATCAAGTTCGATAAGGAGGAAGGCGTAGTTGCGATAGGGATTACGACAAGCGGTGTAAAGGTGAATAGAGCAGATGAGTATTTAGCAGACGGCTACTTCAAGATCTTTCAAAAGCACGGAACTCTCTTCGTATATGGAGAAAAGCCCTTTACGCCTATCTACGCTATTTCATTAGTAAGAGAGGGAGATATTGGAGAAGTAAGGTACACTCCCATTGTTTAGTATGCTTCAGTTCTCCTTAAGTTTAATAGAGGGAGGTCTCTTCTAGCCTTTTCTAACTCCTTCAAATCTATTTCATATATCCCGTACTTCTCACCTATCCCCAATTCGTACCTTATCACTCCGTATGGGTCCGCTACGTAGCTCCTCCCTACGAAGGGCTTGGCTGAATTGCAAACGGCTATTAAAAAGGCGACGTTTTCATGAGCTCTGACTTGTCCTATTATTTGCCACTGCATCTCCTTTAAACCTCCAACGTACCAAGCAGAGGGAACGATAAATACGTCAGCTCCCATTAAAGCCATTTTCCTAAACATTTCTGGAAATCTTAAATCGAAACACGTAGCTAAACCGAGCTTTACGCCCCCATACTGAAAGGTGGTTACCTCCCTTCCAGCGGAGAAGTAGTCGGATTCTCTATAGCCCAACACATCAAACAGATGGATCTTCCTGTATTTAGCTACGAT
>CAYQTV010000017.1:6500-10823 GCA_964420525.1 uncultured Nitrososphaerales archaeon
ATTCTCTATAGCCCAACACATCAAACAGATGGATCTTCCTGTATTTAGCTACGATATCTCCGTTATCGTCTATTACGAAGTTCGTATTGTATATCCTCTTCTCCTCTCTTTCAAATACGTTAAATATAGCCCACATTCCCTTACTCTTAACGCAATTCCTTAAGCTCGATAGGAATTCACCATTTTCATCTTCCGCCATCTTTTCAACGTACTCTTTCAAAGCAGCGTCTTCGGGGTAACCCATCATGTATTCAGGGAAGACCGCTATATCGACGTCACTAGGCAATGAATTCAAGAACTTCTTCGCCTTCTCTAAGTTAAAACCCTTGTCAGGATGAGAAGCGAACTGTATTAACGCGATTTTTAGCATAGTCCTATCCTCATTTAACTCAATTAAAAAGATTATATCTAGCTAGATATCTAACTCGATAACTAAATATATTTATTTAATTTCTAGAGGCTATTCATATGCCCATAATAGAAGTGTACGGGAAAAAGCCCGTTATCCACGAAAGCTGTTTCATAGCACCAAACGCTACTATAATTGGAGATGTGAGGATAAAGGCCGATAGTAGCGTTTGGTTTAACGCCGTTTTGAGAGGAGATCAGAAATCTATAGAGGTTGGGGAGATGGTAAGCATACAAGATAACGTTGTAATACATCCAGATCAGAGATCTACCGTAATTGGAGATAGAGTGACGATAGGACATGGGGCTATCTTAGAGGGAGTATACATTGAAGATGAAGTGCTTATAGGGATCGGAGCTATCGTGTTAGAAGGAGTTAGAGTAGGAAGGAATAGCCTAATTGGAGCTGGAAGCCTCGTTCCATCTAACATGGAGATTCCTGAGGAAAGCTTGGTCATGGGCGTTCCAGCTAAGATCGTAGGGAAGGTGGAAAGGAAGCATCTAAAGATAATACATTCGGCATGGAGCGTTTACAGAGATCATAAAGATGAGTACAGGAGGACTATGAAGGTGCTTGATACCTTTAAATAAGCGACGGATCTACTAAATGACGAAGTAATGAATAGAGAGGAAGAGGAGGGCAATATAGAGTATAAGTTAAAGTTTGAGGACGTTAGTGAAGATAAGCTAAAAAAGCTCGTAACTCAATTGATTTATAGGTTAGAGGAAGGTGGAGGAGAGGCTTTTTATGAATTAGGCCTCATGGACGACGGAACTCCCATAGGACTTACGGATGACGAAGCTAAACGAGCCTTAGAGGTTTTCGATAGGATAGTTAAGGAGGCAGGAGCGACCTATAAAATCATAAGGAAGGTGAGGGGACAAAGAGGGCTAATTTACGAGCTACACGTAAGAAGGTTCAAGGACATCCCTCCAATAGAAGTTAGTTTAACTTTATTAGGAAACGTAGATGCTGGAAAGAGCACGCTAAAGGGCGTTCTAGTTGCTAACCTGCTCGATGATGGAGACGGCTTAGCTATGAGCCAAGTTGCTAGATACCTTCATGAAATCAAAATGGGGAGATCTTCCTCGGTCTCTATACATATATTGGGCTTTGACGAAGATGGAAAGTGCGTTAACGACTTAGTAAGTACCTACGATGAAGCTAAGGTCTATTTGAAGAGCTCTAAGATAATCAAGTTGGTAGATCTTGCAGGACATGAAAGGTATCTTAGAACCACTCTAAGAGGAGTTCTAGGGAACTTGCCCGATTACGCTATGCTCGTTATGGGAGCGAACGCAGGCCCTATAGGAAGCTTTAAGGAGCACCTCGGCATAGCCGTGGCCTTGAAAATACCGGTTTTCATGGTTGTTACGAAGATAGATATAACGCCGAAGGAGGTATTAGAGCAGTCCCTTTCGAAAGCCTTTAGGATATTGAAAATGCCCGGCGTAAATAAGGTTCCGTTCATCATCAAGGACATGAACGACGTCATTATAGCTGCGAAACATCTACCTCACGGAAGAGTCGCTCCCGTTTTCTTAATCTCAAATGTGACGGGAGAAGGTATCAATTTATTGAAGGCCTTTTTAAACATCCTCCCTAGGAGGATCGATTGGAAGGAGAAGGCGAAGGAGGATTTTATGCTCTATATTGATGAGAAATTTAACGTAACCGGAGTAGGTCTCGTTGTAAGCGGTTTAGTTGAGTCTGGCTCAGTTTCAGTAGGAGATACTTTACTCGTAGGACCAATGGACGATGGAAGTTTCGTAGAGACCAAGGTAACTTCGATGCATTTGAATAGAGTCCCAATTAACTTGGCGCTAGCTGGTCAGACGATTACCCTTGCCCTAAGCCATTTATCTTATAAGGACGTGAGAAGAGGCATGGTTTTACTAAGCGGTAAATCTAAGGCGAAAGCCGTTTGGGAATTCGAAGCAGATGTAAGGATCCTCCATCATCCAACGACAATCAAACCTGGATATGAGCCCGTTATACACTTGAGAACGATTAGGCAAACGGCGAAGCTAATAAAATCAGAACCTGAAACTATGAGGAGCGGCGATATAGGCAAGGCCGTGTTTAGGTTCAAGAAAAGGCCTGAATTTATAAGAGTAGGAGACGTTTTCGTATTTAGAGAGGGAAGGACGAGGGGTTTGGGAAGCGTTACCTCTATAAGGTGAACTTATTGGACAAGGCGGAGATAAGGGCTGAAATATGGAGGTTATTAAAAGAAAAGGGCATTGGGAGACCTCCAATATTTGGAAGGATCCCAAATTTTATAGGGAGTGAAAAAGCCGCTTTAAATTTAGCTAAGCTAGATATCTGGAAGGAAGCCAAGGTCTTGAAGGTCAATCCCGATTCTCCTCAAAGACCGGTAAGGGAAAAGGCTTTAGAGGAAGGCAAGAAGGTGATCGTACCAACCCCTAGAATTAAATCGGGCTTTTTACTCTTAGATCCCAATTACATTCCTAGAGATAAGTACTGGGAGGCGTCGACCATTAAAGGGGCTTTTAAATGGGGGAAGTTAATTGAGCCTAAGAACTTCCCTAAGATAGATCTAGTAGTTATAGGAAGCGTTGCCGTAAATAAAAGGGGGGATAGGCTCGGTAAAAGCGAGGGATATGCAGAGATAGAATGGGCTATAGCTTACGAGGAGGGAAAGGTAGATCAAAGTACGCCGGTGGTAACGACTGTTCACGATATCCAAGTAGTTCCTTATGAATTCCAAGTAATGCCCTACGATCTTCCCGTGGATCTAATAGTAACCCCAATAAGGATAATAAAAACGGAGAGGAGGAGAGAGAAACCTACAGGGATTTACTGGAATTTACTAGATGAGAAGAAGATAGAAGAAATACCCATTCTAAAGGAGAGATTTAAATCCTTAATGAAGTAACCTTCTGGATATGGGTTATAAAGAACTTCTTTCGTGGATGTCCGATCTTCCAAGCTATGTTCCCGGATTAGGGTTAAGGAAAGCAGCTGAGATGATTGGAAGGAGACCGGAAGAGATCTACCCTCTAAATTCTAACGAGAATTTATTTATAGATAGGGAGTTTATGAAGAGGTTAATTTTAGAAGTAGTTGAAGAGTACGATCCCAGGCTCTATCCAAGAGAGGAGGTAGATGAGCTCATTAAAGCAATAGCAAAATACGTAGGGGTTAAGGAGGAGATGGTATATATTGGATGTGGTTCAGATCAACTCATCGATCTAATTACGCTTATGTTAAGACATACTACAATAGCTTATGTTAACCCTACCTTTTCAATGTACAGGATTAGAGCTAAAGCTCATCGAGCTAACTTACTCGAATTTCAATTTAAAGAAGACTTCAAAATGCCTATTGAGGATATATTGGCTAAAAGGAAGGAAATAGGCGTGTTCTTTTTCTGTTCTCCTAATAATCCGACTGGACATTTAATTAGCGAAGAGGAAGTAAAGGCTCTGCTAGAGGGGTTAGATGGAATAGTTGTATCCGATGAAGCTTACAGCGAAATTGCAGGCTTCACCTGTATCCGTTTAATTGAAAAGTACGATAATTTAGTAGTTTTTAGGAGCTTCTCCAAATCGTTTGGAATGGCTGGGCTCAGGCTTGGATATATAGTTGCTAACGAAGATATTATAAGGCTTTTCAAGAAGGTTCAGTATCCATATCCCGTTGCGAGCTTAAGCATGAAATTGGCTATAAAGGCGTTGTCCAATGTACGTAGATTTGAGGAATTCTGGAAGGAGGCAAGGGAGGTCGTAGAATGGTTTCTCAAGGAAATGGAGGGGATCGACGTTAAAGTTACGCCGACGAGAACGATATTTGCTACGATATCGAGTAAGCTGAAACAAGATTTCCTATTTATGGAACTTTTAAAGAGAGGGTACCTTACGAGGAAGATACCTCCATTCACAGGCTTTAGA
>CAYQTV010000018.1:0-10567 GCA_964420525.1 uncultured Nitrososphaerales archaeon
TTAGGCATGCGCTTGGGCTAAAAGTTAGAGGCCAGAGAACTCGTACGACAGGAAGGAAAGGACAAACAATCGGCGTAAGGAAATCAGCGAAGTGATGAGATATGGGCGATCCGAAAAAGCCTAAAAAGAAATACGTAACACCAAAACATCCATGGAGAAAGGAGGATCTAATAAGAGAACTTCAAATAATAGGAACTTATGGCTTAAGAAATAAGAGAGAGTTGTGGAGAGCCGAGGCCGAGCTATCTAGGATTAGAAGACAAGCCAGGCTATTGCTTGCTGCACCTCCTGAATATAGAGCGAAAATGGAGAGCGTTCTCTTAAATAAATTAACGAGAATGGGTTTACTTAAAGAGAATGCTACCTTAGATGATATCCTAAGCCTTAAGGTAGAAGATCTGTTAGAGAGAAGGCTACAAACTATAGTGTGGAGGAAGGGATTAGCGAAAACACCTTATCAGGCTAGACAGATGATAGTTCATAGACACGTAACTGTAAAAGGTGCTGTAGTAACTAAACCTGGGTATATAGTTTTAAAGGATGAGGAGGATACCGTAGCGTTTAGACCTGATAGTCCGTTTGCAAAGGGTGATAACAAATGATGGAAGAGAAGGAGGAAAAATGGGGAGTAGCTCATATTTACAGCAGCTTTAATAACACGATAGTTCATATAACGGATTTAAGCGGAGCCGAGACTATAGCAATTAGTAGCGGGGGACAACACGTAAAGGCAGATAGGTTAGAAGGTACTCCTTATGCAGCTATGAAGGCGGCGATGGCTGCAGCCGAAACCGCAAAAATGAAGGGAATAACGGCCTTACATATTAAAGTGAGAGCTGTAGGAGGCACAGGACCGAGAACACCAGGTCCAGGAGCTCAAGCAGCGATAAGGGCTCTAGCAAGGGCGGGATTTAAAATAGGGAGAATAGAGGACGTTACGCCTATTCCTCACGATACTACTAGAAAGCCAGGTGGAAGGAGAGGACGTAGGGCTTAAGGAGGATTTAGAGAATTGACGGTTACGGTTTTGGAGTCAAGCGATAGAGAAGTTAAATTAAGGATACAGGGCTACGATAGAACCCTACTCAATGCAATACGGAGGTTTGCTATGTCAGAAGTACCTATGTTAGCTATAGATGATGTGGTTATACTCGAAAATACATCGCCGATATATGATGAAATCTTAGCTCACAGATTAGGTTTAATTCCCTTAATAACTCCTCCAGGAAGATATCCCCTTCCTGAAGAATGTAAAGATGAGACGGGAAAAATTACCAACGTTATGCTCGTTCTAGAGGCTCAAGCAGGAGAGGAAAGTAGAACCGTGTACTCAGGAGAGCTAATATCGCCCGAAGACCCAGACGTCAAACCTCTATCTCCTAATATTCCCATAGCCAAACTCGCTCCAGGCCAAAAGATAAAGTTAGAAGCCTACGCCAGAATGGGCAAGGGAAAAGAACACGCTAAGTGGCAACCTACTACGCTTTCGGTTTTAAAACCAACACCCCAAATAATAATAAAGAACCCAACTCATGAAAAAATAAATCAAGTTAAGGACGCATGTCCAATAGGAATATTGAAGATAGTTAATTCCAAGCTGACCGTTGAGGATGAGTTAAAGTGTACTTACTGTATGGAGTGCGCAAAGATAGCACCTGAAGTTATAGAGGTTAGGGAGAGAGAGGATGACTTCATTTTACATATTGAATCATTAGGTACGCTACCCGCTCCTTATATAGTTAAAGAAGCAATAAACCTTCTAGAGAAGAACTTTGAAAAGCTAATATCGTTATTCGAGGTAAAGAAAGATGAGAAGAAAGCTTGAAATTTTGAAGGAAGTAAGAAAGGCATATAGGAAGACAAAGAGGCCTATTTGGAAAACGGTTTGTGAAATTTTAGAATCATCTAGAAGGAGAGAAAGGGCGGTAAATGTTTCAAAATTGGATAAGTTAGTTCCGAATGGCGCATACGTAGTTGTGCCGGGGAAAGTGTTAGGCTTTGGACTTATTTCAAAGAAGGTAACGGTTGGAGCTTTAGATTTTTCAGCTAGCGCTATGGAGAAAATTAAAAAAGCCGGAGGTAAGGCTCTGTATCTGGACAAGTTCGCTAAGAAGTACAGTAAGAAGGGAGGGTTGATATTAATTGGAGGCTAAAATGGGAAATGAGGTAGTAATAGATGCAACAGGACATATAATGGGTAGGTTAGCTAGCGTAGTGGCTAAGCTTTTATTAAATGGGAAGAGAGTCTATGTCGTCAATGTCGAAAATTGTTACATATCTGGAAATAGGAGGAGCGTAATAGATGAGTGGAAGGCGTTTTTCCATGTTAAAAGCAGAATACATCCTAGGCATACACCTAAGCACTATAAAAGGCCTGATAGGATATTTACGAGAGTTGTTAGAGGGATGCTACCTAGAAATAAACCCAGAGGGAGACAGGCTTTAAAAAGGCTTAGAACATATCACGGTATTCCTGAAGAATTGAAGGATAAAGAGCTCTTGAAAATCGATGACGCTTTAGCAAGAAGGCCGAGGCCGTTTTATTTAACCTTAGGGGAGTTAGCAAAGGAGCTGGGGTGGAAGGGGTAAATGCCTGTTAAGAAGATGAAAATATTTTCAGGTGCAAGGAAAACAGCTAGAGCTACCGCTGTAATAAGACCGGGAGTTGGAAGGGTTAGGATTAATGGCTTTCTTTTAGAAGCTTTACCTAACGAGCTTCAAAGGGAAGTTATAATGACTCCCTTACGACTAGCTGGAGATTTAAGATATAAGGTGGATATCGACGTAGATGTAAAAGGAGGAGGCGTTATGGGTCAGGCTTATGCATGTGCAATGGCTATAGCTAGAGCATTAGTGGGATACTTCGCATCTGAAGAGTTAAAACGGAGAATTTTAGAATACGATAGGCATTTATTAGTAGGAGATCCTAGGCAAACCGAGCCGAAGAAGTTCGGTGGTCCTGGACCAAGAAGAAGAAAGCAAAAATCGTACAGATAGGCTCAAACCGATATTTTTCATCACTCATCAGATACCCCAGAGGTTATCATCGCCTGTCATTTCTTAAAATTCGCCTTCCTTAAAACCTTATGGTTAACCTTATAAAGGTAGGATTATCATCGCTTTGTCAGAGGCCTTATGTTAATACCTATAAGATGCTTCACCTGTGGAGCGTTAATAGGGGATAAGTTTTACGAATATAAGGCTTTGGTAGATAAGGGAATGAAGCCAGCGGAAGCTCTTGACAAATTAGGCATTAAGAGGTATTGCTGTAGGCGGATGTTCCTATCGGCTTTTGAACCAATAGATCAGATGCTCCCGTACTACGAAGCTATATACAGGAAGAGGGAGGAATAATGGTTGAAATTATAGATTTTAAGATCAGACCTGCCTTCACTAGTAGAGGAGATCCAACTTTAGAAGCGGAGGTTATAGTTAGAGGGGGAAAGGGAAGGGCTACTTCACCAATGGGGGCGAGTGCCGGAAAGAACGAAGCAATCCACCTTCCTAAAGGCGGCGCAAAGGCTTCTATAGAGATACTAGTCTCAAATAAGGATAAGATAATAGGTATAGACGCTGGTGATTTAAAAGCTCTCTCAGATACCCTGAAGGATATAGATGGTACGGAAAAGTTCGAGAATATAGGAGCAGCGGCTGCTTATGCGATTACGGTAGCATCGGCGGAGGCCGAAGCCAATAGTAGAGGCATTCCCATGTACGAAGTCCTAATCGGTAAGGAAAAACCAACGATTCCATATCCGTTAGGAAACGTATTAGGAGGAGGAAAACACGCCGGCAAGGGATCTCCAGACATACAGGAATTCTTAGTTACCCCCTTAGGAGCACCTAATATAATGGAGGCCATAAAAGTCAATCTCGAAGTCCATAAAAAAGTCAGAAGCATGATAGAGGAAAGAGATCCTACTTTCTCTGGTGGAAAGGGCGATGAAGGAGCATGGGCTCCTAGAATGACCGATGAAGAGGCTTTTGAAGTAGTTGAGAAAGCAATCGATCACGTGTCTAGGGAGCTAGGTTATAAAATAGGGTTTGGCATAGATATGGCTTCCTCTAGCTTATGGGAAAACGGCAAGTATGTATATAGAAGGAAGGGGAAAGTCCTAACTTCAGAGGAGCAACTAGCATACGTTGAGGACCTTATTAAAAAGTATAACTTGATATATGTAGAAGATCCTTTCCATGAAGAGGACTTCGAATCCTTTTCTAAGCTAACTAAAAGAATGAAGGACGTCGCAATCGTAGGAGATGATTTGTTCGTTACTAATGTAAAAAGGTTAGAGAAGGGAATTAAAATGAAAGCGGCTAATGGCGTTATACTGAAGGTAAATCAAGTAGGTACACTGTATGATGCCCTATTATTTTCTAAACTCGCAATTGATAACGGCTATAAGGTAGTAGCTTCCCATCGAAGTGGAGATACATGGGATCATCATCTAGCTCATATCGCAATTGGTGCTAAGGCATGGCTTATTAAGACTGGAATCGTCGGTGGAGAGAGAATGTCGAAGCTTATGGAGCTTTGTAGAATATGGGAAGGACTGCAAGGATAGAAATTGGCAAGGCTTAAAAGTAATTAAAATCGCATTATAGAGGCAGGTTGGTGGTAGGCTTGTCGCATGGAGAGCAGGAAAAGGACGCTGAGGGATCAGCCGAGAAGAAGATAACGTTACAGATATCTGAAAAAGCTCTAATATCTACTGGCATTAGGGTAGGTACTACTGTAAAGACGAAGTACATGGAGCGTTTTATCGCAAAAACTAGGCCGGATGGACTACATATTATCGACCTAAATAAGATCCTCTCTAGAATAGATATAGCAGGTAAATTTCTAGCGAGATTTGATCCCAAAAGAGTTTTAATCTACTCGTCAAGAGAAAACGCTAGAACGCCGATAGAAAAGTTCTGTGAACTTACAGGCTGTCAATATGTACTAGGTAGATTTATGCCTGGAACTTTGACTAATCCACTCCTCCCCGTATATAGAGATGTAGACGTGGTCATGGTAGTCGATCCGGCGATCGATCAACAGGCTGTAATAGAAGCCTCCTCCTTAGGAATTCCCGTAGTCGCGATATGCGATACAGATAACGTTACTAGCTTTATTGATTTGATTATACCTGGAAATAATAGAGGGAGAAGAGCGTTAGCGGCTATTTTTTGGTTTTTAGCTCGTAGCTATTTAATACATTCAGGTGCAATAACCCCCGATCAACCTCTCAAGTATAGCATGGAGGATTTTGAAACCAAATTGGTGGAGGAGGTAGAAAGTGAGACGTAGGAAGCCAGCAGTAGCTGGCCTTTTCTACCCTTCATCTCCTGAGGATCTACGTAAGAAGATAGAGTCCTGTTTCCTACATCCATTGGGACCGGGTTCTCTCCCTCCTTTAAAAGAAGAGAAAAATGTGATAGCTACGATAAATCCTCATGCGGGATATGACTATTCAGGTCCTGTAGCGGCTCATAGTTTCTTAGAGCTTTCGTCCCTAAAGAGAACCGACCTTTTCGTGATTATAGGACCAAATCATTACGGATATGGAAGTGGTGTGGCCGCTCCGCTAAGTGATGAGTGGGAAACCCCACTAGGAGTGGTCGAGGTAGACGTACGTCTAGCAAGAAAGTTAATGATTTCTTCGAAGATGGTAGATATGGACGATGCAGCACACTGGAGAGAGCATAGTCTCGAAGTTCAAATTCCATTCCTCCAATATTCAATAGATCATTCATTTAAAGTACTCCCCATTTCAATGGCCTTACAGGATATAAACACCGCTTTAGAGCTAGGAGACGTACTCGCTAAGCTTTTAAGAGATAGAAATGTAGCATTAATTGCTTCTACAGACTTTACACATTACGAGCCTCACGAAGAAGCCAAGCGTAAAGATTCTGAAGCTATTAAAGCCATATTAAGCCTAGATATTTCGGAATTATATAGAGTCATTGAAAAATACGATATTTCAATGTGTGGATATGGACCAGTAGCAGCGGTAATGGTTGCGGTAAAACAATTAGGAGCCAGAAGTGCAAAGCTTCTGAAGTATGCAACAAGCGGCGATGTCACTGGAGATTTATCTACAGTGGTCGGATATGGTTCTATAGCGTTCTACAGGTAATATTGAAAGCCGTTGCCCGTGCTCCTGGAAAGATTATATTAGCTGGAGAACATTTCGTTGTTTATGGTAGTTTCGCCGTAGCTTCCTCAATAGATCTATACGTAACCGTTACTGCGGAGTTCCATAAAGAACCATGCATCGTTAGCGAAGATTTAGGGATTAAAGAACCTATAGATCAAACGTCTCACATTTTAAGGCCGATAGCTGTTTCCATAGCTCCCTTAATAAAGGGAGAAAAGGTTATGCTGAAAATAAAAAGCGATATACCTCTATCCGCTGGCTTAGGTTCTTCGGCTGCCGTCAGTGTAGCAGCTGTTAAAGCAATAGACGAGCTTCTAGAACTGAGGATGAAAAGCGAGGAGATTTACGAAGCGGCGATGAGAGGAGAAAGGCTGATCCACGGAAAGCCATCGGGGATCGATGTAGCGATTTCCCTATTTGGAGGGTTCCTTCTCTTCAAAAAAGGGTATAGAAAGAAGGTCTGCTTAGGTAAGAACATAGAATTTATGTTGTGTAATACAGGTTTACAAAGAAGTACGGGGGAGATGATAAAAAGAGTCGCTTCCTTTGCCTCTAAGAATTGTGAGCTCTTTTCAAAGATGGTGGAAGTCGCATCTATAATATCCGTTGATCTTGTAAGATACCTTGAAAGAGGAGAGATGGAAAAGATAGGATATTTGATGAACATGAATCATGAAATGCTAAGAGTAATAGGAGCCTCGAATTCCATTCTCGACAGGATTGTATATGAAAGCAGACCTTTTTGTTTTGGAAGTAAGCTTACGGGAGCAGGAGGAGGTGGATGTACAATACATTTGGTAAAAAAGGAAAAAGCGAAAGACCTCAATAGCCTTTTAAGTAAAACCTGCTATAAAAATATGTTCGTAAAAGCTGGTGTTGAAGGGGTTAAATCTTGGAAGATACGAAATTAAAGGAGGTCATAGTAAAACTCGGAGGTTCTCTAATTACTCATAAAGATAAACCAATGTCTGTAAACGTAAAATCTTTGAGAAAGGCTGTAAATATGCTAAAGATAGCAAACGCGAGGTACTTTTTAGTACATGGAGGAGGCTCTTTTGGTCACTTTATGGCTTCAAGGTTCAATCTTCGATCCGTGTCTAAAACTACGTCCATAGAAGGAATTTCTGAAACTAAGGCGGTAATGCAGGAACTAAATTCTTGGGTTCTAAGGATCTTAATAAATGGAGGATTTAGGCCGTACACTATTCCTCCACAATTCCTCTTTAAAAGTTGGAGTTTAGTACGTTCTCTGATGAAGCGCGGTCTAACTCCTCTAAGCCACGGAGACGTTGTCTGGGATCGAGGATTTAGGATTATTAGTGGAGATGAAATAATTAAAGAAGCCGCTAAAACGCTCAAACCTAAGATAGTGATTTTCGCTATGAAAACTCCTGGAATTTTAGAAGATGTTAAAGACGAGAATAGCTTAATTAAAGAACTTGAAAAGAGAAAACTCCCATCTTTCAAACTTACACGATATGATGTAACTGGAGGAGTGAGGAGGAAAATTGAAATAGCCTTTGAGATAGCAAAATTGGGAATAGATGTAATCTTCGTAAAGGGAGATAGCGAAGAGCTCGCTAAAGCTATAAAAGGCTTACCGTTTAGAGGAACGGTAGTTAAAGGGTGTAGGAATCTTGAATGATAACGTGCAAGATAGGAAGGTAGACCATCTTTCCATTTGTCTTAATCGAGAAGTCGAGTCTAGAAATGAGTCAACATGGTTTGAATATGTATATTTGGTACATCAAGCGCTTCCTGAAATTGATTTTAAATCCGTAGATACATCGGTCGAGTTTTTGGGAAAAAAGCTTTCTGCTCCATTATTAATAGACTGTATGACAGGAGGACCTAAGTTTTCAAAGGAAGTAAACTCAATACTAGCCTCGGTGGCTAGAGACCTAAATATCGGTATGGGGGTTGGAAGTCAAAGAGCTGCCCTCATAAACCCGGAATTAGCGAAGAGCTTCTCAGTCGTAAGGGAAATAGCGCCCGATATATTTGTCATGGCAAATATAGGAGGACCGCAGCTCTCTAAAGGCTTCAACATAGACGATGCTAAGAGGATTATTGAAATGGTTAAAGCTGATGCCTTGGCTGTACATTTAAATCCCCTACAAGAGCTCGTTCAAATAGAAGGAGAACCATATTACAAAGGGGTCTTTTCAGCTTTAGAAAAGCTCGTATCTGAACTAGATGTTCCCGTAATAGTAAAGGAAGTGGGTTGTGGAATATCTAGAGAAGTTGCCTTAAAGTTAGAGATGATAGGTGTTAAAGCAATTAATGTAGCAGGATTAGGAGGTACAAGCTGGGCTGGAGTTGAGGCTATAAGAGCTGAGGAAATGGGGGATAACCATAAAGCGAGGCTAGGAAAAACTTTTTGGGATTGGGGAATACCTACAGCGGCTTCAATTTTAGAAGTAAGAAGTGTAACGAAGCTACCCATTATAGCTTCTGGAGGGATAAGAAATGGAATCGATATAGCTAAGGCTATAGCGCTAGGTGCCGATCTCGCCGCCGTAGCTCTTCCGGTAATAAGAAAGGCAATTAAGCTCGGTAAGGATGAAACCCTTTCATACTTAAGGGGGATAATAGACGAATTGAAAGCGGCCATGTTTCTAACTGGAGCGTTAAATATAAACGAAATGAAAAGGAAAAGATACATATTAGTCGGGAAGCTGAAAGATTGGGCAGATAGCCTTGGACGATGAGGAATTTGAAGCTGAGCTAAAGAGGATAGCTAAAAAGGTAACTGATTTCATACTTTCAACTTTAAAAGGAGAGCCTCAGGTATTATATAACGCTGGACTACATCTAGTGAAATCCGGAGGTAAAAGGTTACGTCCCTTCGTCGTAATAAAATCTTACAATTTATACAAGGAAGGAGAAGAGGAAGTATTGCCGGCCTCAGCCGCCTTAGAGCTCGTTCATAACTTCACTTTGATACACGATGACATTATGGATAGAGATGATTTTAGACATGGCGTACCTACGGTACATAAGGCTTATGGAGATGCAATGGCTATCTTAGCAGGAGATATGCTTTTCGCAGAGGCCTTTAAGCTTCTTACTGAAACACCAGCGCTCGATGACTATAAATTGAAGCTCGCGGTTGCAACTCTATCCAAGGCGAGCGTAGAGCTATGCGAAGGACAATCAGAAGATGTTTCCTCGATATCTAGGGATTTTAATGAGACCTCTTATTATATGCTGATAAATAAGAAAACATCGTCTCTACTTGCGGCCTCCAGCTCTATAGGATGTATAGCGGGAGGAGGAGATGAAGTCGATTTAAAAAACGCTGAGCTTTTCGGCAGGAAACTGGGGGTTGCTTTTCAGATAATAGACGACTTGTTAGGCGTTATAGGAGATCCAAAGATTACCGGAAAACCGGTTGGAGGAGATCTCAGAGAAGGGAAGAAAACGCTTCCCATCTTCTTAGCTATGAGCAAGGCAGATAGCAACGAGAGGAAGTTAATAGAAAGGGTACATGGTAATTCGTCGGCTACGGACGAGGAGATAAAAAAAGCCGTTAGCTTAATTAGAAGATTAGGAGTTGAAGATGAGGTAAGAAGGATAGCGAAACGTTATGCCGATCAAGCGCTATATCATTTAAATCTTCTTCCAAATGGATCTGGAAAGGTATGGTTAGAGAAGCTAGTTGAATTTGTGGTTAAGAGAAGTCACTAGGTATGATCTCGAACATTGAGAAGTTAATAAGAAAGTACGTTCTTTTAAATGCCATTAAACATAATGGAAAACCTAGCGTTAAAGCCGTTATCGGAAAGGTAATCGCGGAAAATCCAGAATTAAAGAAATCGATAAAAGAAGTATTAAATAAAATAGAGGAAATCTGTAACGTTATTTCAAAGCTTAGTATAGAGGAGCAGGAGGAGATGTTAAGAAGGGAATTTCCTGAAACCCTAATTGAAAAGAAGGAAAAAGAAGAGGAGGAAAAGAGGCTTCCTCCTCTTCCTAATGCAGATAAATACGAAGAGATTAGAACGAGATTTGCTCCCAACCCAGATAGCGTGCTACATCTAGGATCTGCTAGAGCGATAATACTATCTCATGACTACGCTAGGATGTACGATGGAAAGTTTATACTTAGGTTTGAGGATACGGACCCTAGACTGAAGAAGGCGAACTTAATATTCTACGACTATATCAGAGAGGATCTGAAGTGGCTTAATTGCAAATGGGATGAAGAATATATTCAGAGCGATAGATTGGAGCTGTACTATAAAGTAGCTAAAGAGCTAATTGAAAGGGGAGGAGGATATGTATGTACTTGTCCTAAAAATAAATTCAGAGAGTTAATCGCTTCATCTAGGCCATGTCCATGTAGAAGCTTATCGATTGAGACGCATTTAGATAGATGGGAGAAGATGTTAAATGGTACGTATGATGAAGAAGAAGCC
>CAYQTV010000019.1:0-10516 GCA_964420525.1 uncultured Nitrososphaerales archaeon
CAACGCTACACGCATCATCGAGGAGAGTATAAGGGTTAATCCTCGCTGAATGTAGCGCGGATCTCCTCCCTATATATGCAGGACCCGATATTCTGGTGAAAGCCTCAATTCTAACTTCATCTGCTATTAGTATCGGTCCCTCGGTTAAATCCAAGTATACGGGTTCCTCAATCTTGACGTTTCTACCGTAAATTATCCCAGTGCCTCTCAACCCTTCCTTAAGACCCTCTATTAGCTCCCAAGGTCCTTCGATGAGCAAGCCTCTTCCCTCTAATATTTCAAAGCCTTGAGCCTTCATAGATCTTCTGCTTAAGTCTCCTCTTATCTTCCCCCTACAAGCTACGAAACTTCCTCCCTGAAATACGGCCTGGCCTTCCTTTATTTCCGCTACTACGCTGTACTTAGATGGCCTTAAGCTGGAGTTAATAAGCAGTATTCTCTCCTCTACTTTAAAAACGTCTTTTCCGAATCTCTTTTCAATTAAAGGTTTGAATCTTTCAGGAACTAAAAAATATCTAGGATCTCCGAAAAAATTTCTTAACTTGGATAGTATCGTTCTAAAGCCGAATCTCAAATCGAAAATCGGAGATAGAAGAGATAAGGGATGGAGGTTATTTGGATATTCTTCTTCGTAAATTCCCAAGGGGGAGGTCATGGAATTCTACCTATCTCTTCCTTAAGCTCGGAGACGGCTTTATAGTAGCTATCCCTATCTCCTAAATCTATATACTTGCCTTCGGCCTTGAATACTAATATCTTCTCTCCAGCCCTTAAAGCGTTCCTAAAGGCTTCATCCATACCGTATACCTCCTCTGGAATGTATTTCAGAAATCTAGGCTCTAAAATATAACAGCCTACGGAAATCCATCCTCTTTTAACGGGCTTCTCCTCCCATTTCAGTAAGTTATTGTTCTCGTCGAACTCCAGATAACCGTACTTTAGCTTTTCCTCTACTTGCATAGCCATTATCGTAGCTAGAGGTTTATTTCTCCTATGGAATTCTATCATTTTACGTAAATCGGCTTTAATGATCCCGTCCCCGTAAACAACGATAAAGGCTTTTTTCATGTTTCTAGCCGCATGTCTAAGCTGACCTGCCGTTCCTAACGGTTTCTCGCTTTCTACGTACTCTATCCTTATTCCCTTTATCTTTCCAAGGAAGAGCTTGAAGAGTTCCTTTTTCCTAGACGTTGCGATGACTACGTCCCTAATGCCGTTTTCCTTTAACCAGTTCAATATATGCTCAGCTATCGTTTTATCTCCGAACATAAGCAGAGGTTTAGGAATTATTAGGGTTAATGGATAAAGCCTCGTCCCTAAACCTCCGGTGAGTAATATAGCTTTCAAGCCTATCCCCATGAAGGCAGGTATGGTGGACCTTCTCTACTCTTTATCGCTCTCTTAAACTCCTCTATAAATCTCTTATAGTGAGAAGGATCCGAACCTGTCCCAGAAGGATCCAATAATAGCCCACTACATCCCCATTTTATGAGTAGAGGAAGGTCCTCCACCCTAACGTCGTAAGCTACCTTGAAAAGTACGGGCTTAAACGAGTACTTACTAATGATGTTTAAATTTAACACGTCCAACATGTTAAAGGGCTTATCGGCTTTAAGCTGAGAATTCGGTACGTAAACTAGGCAGATAACCCCCTCAACCGAGGACAAGGTACGATATACTTCGATAGATAGACCACTTGGAACGTAAATTACCTTATCTATCCTATTATCAAAGGCCGCAAATGGAGGTAAGCGATTTGGAAAGGAGGCAATAAAATCAATACCCGTATTTAAGATAGCTTCCCATTCAACTTCCTTAAATGGAACGCCTACGTAAAGCCCAATGGGTATACTCACGCTAGATATCAAGTCCTTAATCATACTTATTTCGAAGTCTAGGTTAGCTGTAAACTCGCTTAAAATAGGAGCTACTAAAGCATCCGCTCCCCCTTCTTCGCAAGCTCTGCCTAGCTCTACCTGAGCTTGTGGGAGTTCGGCAAATACGGGCATCCTTCCTGAGCATACGCTACGTATTCTAGACAATTTCTTTAATGCCCCTCGTAATGTATAAGGACAAAGTATTATATTAAGTTGAGGATAATTTGAATTAATATTCTGGTAAAGATTTCAAAAGCATTCCTTCAACTACTATTGGATTCCTCCTCTCTGCTATTTTAACGGCTTGTGATAGCCTGGATGAATGTTCAGCGAATATCTCCATGAGGATATCGCCCTTTTTAACCCTATGTCCCTGTTTCGCGTGTAGGAAAACGCCCGCTCCCTTTTCGATAGGTGCTCCTGCTGTTCTTGCAATTTCAGCAATTGCTGAGTTATCTACTAAAGTGACGTATCCCTCTACTGGAGCTCTTATCTCATATCTATATTCTCCTATGGGTATATCTTCGGGCTTTACGTTGGGATTTCCTCCTTGTAGACCTACTATCTCCCTGAATTTCTTTAATGCTCTGCCTGAGAATAGTATTTCTTTCGCTAACTCCCTGCCTTCTCCTTTAAAGGCTACCCCAGAAGCCTCAAGCAAAAGTCCTGCAAGGGATATAGATTTCTCAATTAAGCTCATACTCGCTCTCCCTGGGTTAATTAAAGCTTCTAAAGCCTCTTTAGCTTCGAGAGCTGGGCCTACCGCTCTTCCAACCGGCTGTCCTCCGTAAGTTATCCCCACTTTAACATCGATCCCTAACCTATATCCAAGCTCGATAAACTTTTGAGCTAGTCTTTCGCCGTCTTTCATAGTAGGAGCTTTAGTACCTCTACCTATGGGAATATCTAACACGACGTGTTGGGCGCCTACGGCCGCTTTCTTCGCCATTATACTCGCTAACATTTGACTTTCGGGATCTATTCTTAACGGATACTCTACCCTAATGAATAGGTCATCGGCGGGAGCGATGTTGAGCGAACCTCCCCAAACAATGCATCCATGGGCTTTTTGAACTATTTCCTTTACCTCTTCCAAGGTGAATTTAACATTAGCGAGAACCCCCATCGTGTCGGCAGTACCTGAAGGGCTCGTGATAGCTTTACTGCTAGTCTTAGGTATATACAGTTCTGTACTTGCAATAATTGGAACTATTAAGAGGCTTATTTTGTTCCCCGGTACCCCTCCTATCGAGTGCTTATCTACGACCCTTCCATGTAACTCCATTACATCTCCCGTTTCTACCATTGCTCTAGTAAGAGCCTCTACTTCATCCATATCCATTCCGTGATAGTATTCGGCGAAGAGAAAGCTTGCAATTTCGAGATCGCTTAGGTTCGAAGCAACTACATCTTTTACTATGGATTTTATTTCTTCTGCAGTAAGCTTAGCGCCTCTCACTTTCTTCCTGATATAGCTTACACTCTCAGGAGTAGGTGCTAAGCTTACCTCTACATTATCTCCGCTTTTAATTTCAAGTTTTTCAGCTAAATCCTTACAAATACCTACGCTTCCCTTTCCAACTAAGCTATCGCTAAGCTCGACAATGCAGGTCATTCTATTCTTCTTATAAGATAACACTACTCTATCGTTTAGGAAAAGGCCTAGAGCTTCGGCATCCTGTCTATTAACTATAACGGATCTTCTTCCAGAAAGGATATCAATTACGTTTGCTTTGAATATCATATATTGAGAAGTAAGGAGGAGTTTTTCTTAAATCTTACTTAAGGCTTCCACCACTCTAACCCTAGGAAGTGTACCCTATTCTTACTAGCGATAGCTAAAATGATGTGCTTTCTAACGGTAGTAGCTAACCTACCAGCTAATACTACTTGAGGAGCTGTTATATTATCCGTTGGTTTAAAGACTTGGATTAAGAAGGGAGCGTGTTCCAATCCGGGTCCTTTCTTGTATACGGCAAAATCGCTACCGAACTTTATTCCAGGAGTAACGATCAGTCCCGAATCCCTGAGAACTTTGTACACCTTGTACTTTAGGTCGAAGTCCACGTATTCCCTCCTACAAAACTTTCTCAGCTCTTTAGCGTTCATCTTCTTGCCGGACTTATAAATTTCAAGTATGCCTTTTTCGAATAGGTAATAACCTTCCACTAGATCTAAAATTAGAGGAGCCGAGAAGTTGAAGTCTTTAGGTTTAGGAATTCCAAGCGGCTTTCCATAGAATCCGGAGGAGTATAGCTTCCTAGAATCCTCTATATCCCAAACGATAATTCTATTTTCTATAAGCTCTCCCTTGATTTTCATGATTTTAGAATCCTATCGATATGATTAACACGGTATCGGCTACCTTAAGTGATAGATCTGAAACTATCTCCAACCTTTCAAGAACGTCCTTAATTAATATTAAGTCCTTGAAATTATCGATTTTCTTTATGGCCTTCACGATGGATTCCCTGTACTTTAGGTCGAAGTCCCGTTCTATTTTTTCCACGGCTGATACTAAATCAGGGACCTTTACTGGATTTATCTGCAAAGCTCTAATAGTTTCATTAATCTTACCTATTGAATCGATCAGCATTCCTAATAAGGCATCCATATCCGGCACCATTTCAGCTTCCTTTAATGTCTTAAGGTTTATTTGTCCTAATCTGAACGCTATGCTCTCGATATAGCTGCTCAGCTCCTCAAGCGCATATGCCGTTCTAAGCAGGTCTTCCCTATTTAGTAACATCCCTCCCATTTCAGCAAGTTGACGAGTTAAGGCTCTTCTAAAGCCTTGTACTTCAAGTAAAGCCGAGTAAACCGCTTGTTGATGAACCTCGGCCTCATCATTTTTCCCGTTAATTAATGAGGTAAAGTAAAGGGATAAATTCCTTATAGCATCCACTACCTTCCTGCTCTCATCCATTAGGACGGCAAGCGTTCTCCTCTTTGCTTGCAGCTCCGGTTCTCCAAGGTACATTTTTTAGCTCAGTAATAGTATAATAAATTTGCAAATATAAACCTTAGCTTTTTAATAAAATTATAAAAACCGTTTTCGATAAAGAAGACAAGTATTTTTACTATAAGGTAGAATCTCATAACGTGATGAGGGAGGTATCATTTCCACACGTTCAGCTAAGCTTGAATTTTAAGGATGTAGAAGATGCTAAGGAGTTGGTTAGGGCCGTTAAAAAAGGACCGAAAGTCGTTTTAGAAGCTAGCACACCTTTAATAAAGTCTGAAGGAATAATATGTGTTTCGTTATTGAGAGAGGAGTGGCCTGATGCGTTTATAATAGCGAATATGGGCTTCTTAAGCGATATAGATCTAGAGTGTGAGATAGTAGCCGAAGGAGGAGCAGACGGAATGATAGCTTCTCATTTTAAATCTATTGAAGACTTAAAGGCATTTATAAGAGGATGTGAGAAAAGGAAGCTTTTGTCATACCTGGATACCGATTCCCCTAATATTATTACGATGATTAAGGAGGTTAAGCCACACGCTATTATATTTCGTAGAGAGACGTTAAACGCTGAGATTGTAGGTAAAGCTAAGGAGTTAGGGATAAGGGTTGGAGTTAGAGAGATAATGGAGTTAGAGGAAGTTAGGGCCTGGGTTGGGAGAGGTGTAGATATCTTTGTAATTGGGAAGGATATGGTAGGAAGCTTAGATGCACTCCTGGAGACAGTTAGAAGGTTCGAGAGAAGCTATCGGAAGCTTTAAAAGAGGTGGGGAAATTTAAGTTTTTGATGTCCGCCGATGCTCCTTTCTCTTTACTTGCTGAAGCTTATGAGAAAATGGAGGCCACTACCAAGAGGCTAGAGTTAACCGATATCTTAGTTGCTTTATTCTTAAAAGTACCTAAGGAGATAATCGATAAAGTAGTTTACCTTACTCAAGGAAAGCTATATCCGGATTATCTAGGTGTAGAAATAGGGGTGGGGGAGAGGCTAGCGCTTAGAGCTATATCAATGGCGAGCGGGTTAACTACGCAGAAAGTGGAATCGTATCTTAGGGAGTTGGGGGATTTAGGCCTTACAGCTGAAAAAGCATTAAGGAGTAAAAAGCAAGTTACGTTCTTCAAGCAGCCTTTAACGATAAAGAGGGTCTACGATACCTTGGATAAAATGGCTAAAGCGATAGGTGAGAAATCTCAAGATTTAAAGCTTAGGTTATTAACCGGTTTACTTAACGATGCAGAACCGATTGAAGCTAAACATATCATCAGAATCGTAATAGGAAAGCTCAGGCTGGGAATTGCGGACTACACCGTATTAGACGCTTTAGCGTTGGCTTTTACGGGTTCTAAGGATAATAGGCCTGAGCTAGAGAGGGCTTACAATATATCTAGCGACTTAGGCGCTGTAGCAAAAGCTGTAGCAGAAGGAGGGCTAAGGGCTATAAAGGAGTTTAAGATACAGGTAGGAAAACCGATAAGGCCTATGTTAGCTGAGAGGTTAACAACGCCAGATGAAATAGTGGCTAAAATAGGAGGGCTCTGTGCTGCCGAATATAAGTACGATGGAGAAAGAGTACAAGTACATAAGGATGGAGATAATGTTACCCTATTCTCAAGGAGGCTTGAGAACATAACTAATCACTACCCAGATGTTATAGAATTAGTTCAAAAGAACGTTAAGGCCAAAACAGCCATTTTAGAAGGAGAGATCGTAGCCGTTGATATCGATACGGGAGATTTTCTGCCTTTCCAAGAATTAATGCATAGGAGAAGGAAATACGGCATAGAAAAGGCCATGGAACAGTACCCAGTTAGCATCTTCTTCTTCGATATCCTCTATGCTGATGGCGTAGACTATACTACCAAACCTTATCAAGAAAGAAGGAAAATACTAAGTGAAATAGTAGTAACTAATGAAAGGGTACAATTATCAAAAGTACTGTTTACGTCAAATCCAAGAGAGATGGAGGCCTTTATGGAGCAAGCTATTCAAGATGGATGCGAAGGCTTGGTAGTTAAAGATCCTAGAAGCATTTATAGGGCCGGTGCAAGGGAGTTTTTATGGATAAAGCTTAAGAGGGAATATAGAAGCGAGCTTACGGATACCTTAGATCTCGTTATAGTTGGAGCTTTCCACGGTAGAGGGAGGAGAGCCGGAAAGTACGGAGCCTATCTGGTTGCAGCCTACGACGATGAGGCGGATATGTTTAGAACTACCTGTAAAGTAGGAACAGGTTTCACGGATGAAGATTTAGCAAAATTTACGGAAATGTTGCAACCTCTCAGGATAGATCACAAGCATCCTAGAGTAGATTCTAAAATGGAGGCAGATGTATGGTTCGTGCCTGAGGTAGTGATCGAGGTCATAGCCTCTGAGATAACTTTAAGTCCTATACATACAGCTGGCTTTGGAAGTGTAAAACCGGGAAGCGGTTTAGCTCTAAGGTTCCCTAAATTCACTGGAAGAATCAGAAGCGACAAGAGGCCGGAGGATGCTACTACCGTTAGAGAGCTAATTGAAATGTATAAGAGCCAGTTGAAGGTCATTAAAGAAGAGGCCGCTCCAGAGGCGCAGACCTAATTACTCTGGGTAATGGAGCTCTCCCTCATATCTTTTCAATCCTCGTTTCTCCAGCTCGCTTAGGTACTTATCGACTTCCTTTTCATCGATCGGTCGGGAAATAGCTTTAACATTTCCTTCAGAATCGCAGATAACTACGCTAACGGAACCCTCTTTTCTCTTCAATGTAGAGTATAGATTTTCCTCGCCTACGGGTTCGTACTTTCCCTCTCTTTGCAATTTTAGAGGTTTTAAGTAAAGAGCTGCTTTAGCTCCTCCCGTGACAGCCCTTAGTATTTCTGCTGCTTTTTCGCTCCTTTCGGTCCCTATTCTTATTATCTCCGTATAGCTTACTTCTCTTTTACTTCTCGATTTAATATCGACTACGCTAACTTCTAGGGCCAGGTTTTCAGCGATTTTTAAAAATTCCTCTCCTATATCCGAAAGATCCATGGCTGGAAGCCCTCTATCCTCCAATGAAGGAAGCTTAGGGTCTATTGGCAGCTCCCCTAGGAAAGGCGCTCCGAGTTCTTTAGCTACCTGCTTGACGTTTCCAGATCCGAACATATCTACTTTATACCCACAACTTGGGCACTTGAGATAGCTCATATTTTCGATGAAACCGAGTATTGGAATATTTATCTTCTTGAACATATGATAGGCTTTAATAGCTACCTCGAGAGCTGCTTTTTGAGGAGTACTTACTATGACAACCCCCGTTAAGGATACGGTTTGAGCTAAGGTTAGCGGAGCATCTCCAGTACCGGGAGGGAGATCTACGATTAAATAATCCAGTTCTCCCCAATCTACCGAATTTAAAAAGTCCTTAACCGCTTTTGCTACTAGAGGACCTCTCCATATAACCGCCGTATCCTTTGGAACGAAAAAGCCTATTGAAATGATCTTTATCCCTTGAACCTCTACAGGTTCTATTACGTTATCTCTAACCGTTGGCTCTTCTGTAGCTCCTAGCATTAACGGAATGCTGGCTCCGTATATATCAGCGTCTAGAACTCCTACCTTGGCCCCAAACTTCCTTAAAGCCAAGGCTAGTTGAACGGAAACCGTCGATTTTCCAACTCCTCCCTTCCCGCTTCCTACAGCTATAATGTTTTTAACTCTCCTAACTCCCTGAGATCTTACTAGAGGAGCCTCTAAAATCTCCGATAAAGCGTTAATCCTTACCGCTTTAACCTCTTCAAGATTCGAAATCTCCGATTTTACCCGATCGACAATACTCCTCTTTAAATCACAGTTAGGAAGAGGTAATGTGAGCAGTATTTCTACCTCTCCGTCGCTAACTCTTACGTCTTTTACAAAACCTAAGGTGACTAGGTCCCGGTTAAGCTTTGGATAATTGACCCTCTTTATCGCGTTTAAGATGTCATCCTTCGTTAACATTAAGGTCACCTTAGTAAGGAAAGAGGGAAAATAAAAACATGTCTATAGAAGAATTAAAAATCTAATTATCCATATATAGATATACTCGTTTAGCCGGCTTATTTCATAAAAAATTTAAAATACTAAGAGGTTTCTAACTCTTAAAATATGAAGATTGCGAGATTTGAATATAAAGGAGTAGAAGATCTAGGATTTGTAGTTGGAGATGGAATAGTTCCATTTAGGGAACTTGGTCTTCCTTCCTATCTAGAATACCCATTTGTTAAAGACGAAGATATCGAGAGAATATTATCCATTGAAGAAGTAGGAGGTAAGGAAATACCTCTAGGTGAAGTCATCCTTAAAAATCCCGTTAAATTTCCAGGTAAAATCGTATGTCTAGGGCTTAATTACATCGATCATGCGAAAGAGCAAGGAAAGGAACCTCCTAATAGGTTAATAATATTCATGAAGCCGAGAACGGCTTTAACAGGTCCTTACGATACCATTTATGTTCCAAACTTTATCCGACAGTTAGATTACGAAGGAGAGCTGGCTATAGTTATAGGTAAAAGAGGAAAGAACATACCAGCTGAAGAAGCTCAAAATTATATACTTGGATATACTGTGATGAACGATGTATCAGCTAGGGATATACAGTTCGGCGATAAACAGTGGACTAGAGGAAAAAGTCTAGATGGATTCGCTCCGTTAGGACCGTGGATAGTTACTAAGGACGAAGTACCGAATGTAGATGATCTTAGGATAAGAACTTGGCTCAATGACGAGCTTAGACAGAACGGAACCACTAAAAATATGGTATTTAACGTTTCACGTATAATAGAGGATCTCAGCAAGATAATGACCTTAGAGCCTGGAGATATTATTTCGACCGGAACTCCTGCAGGAGTCGGCATTTTTGCAAAACCTGAGCCTAAATTGATAAAAGATGGAGATGAAGTCAAAATAGAAATAGAAAATATAGGATTTATAAAGAACAAGTTTAAATTTATATAGAAAAATATTTATATAAACAGTAAGAGGAAGATAATCGATCTATATGTCAAATATAGAAGTAAGAAAAGTTCAAATGGTAGGCTATTCAACGTTTTCAGTATCCCTTCCTAAGGATTGGGTAAAGGAGGTTGGTATAAAGCCGGGAGACGTAGTTTCGGTTATAAGGCTAGATGATGGATCTTTAAAGATCCAACCGGGTATAAGTAGGGAGGAGAAACCGGCTAGGAGGATTATTAACGTCGACCGTTGTGATGAGCCGGGATTGTTAAGGAGGATCATTGTAGCCTTATATATTATAGGAGCAGATAGCATCGTAATAACGTCTAAGTCAGGCTTAACGACCAAACAAATTGAAGAAGTTAAAAAGGCGATATCGTCCTTAAACGGATTTGGAATAGTTGAGCAAACCTCTAATTATATAGCGATTCAGAGCTTTGTTGATCCTACTAAGTTCCCGATAGACGGACTATTGAGGAGATTACATACTATAACCTCCTATATGCTTGAATCGAGCTATAAGGCCTTGGTTAAGAGGAACATTGATATCGTAAACGAAGTGTTAATGGCGGAGGAAGAGATGGATAAGATATACTGGATGGCCGTAAGACAGCTTTTGTATGCAACGAGGAGAATGGATGTAGCTAAGAAAATTGGGCTGGAGAATGTAATGAACATAGCCGGCAATAGGCTTATTACCAAGCTAATTGAGAAAATAGGAGATTA
>CAYQTV010000020.1:0-10495 GCA_964420525.1 uncultured Nitrososphaerales archaeon
GTATAAAATCAGCAGAAGAGCTCGCGAGGAGGATGATTGAAAGGTACGGAAGAGAAGTGAAGGAAATGGTAGCTACCCATCATCATTTAATATTTAAGGCGGAGAGGGAGAGAATTGAGAAAGGCGCGAGAGAAGGAAGGATAAAGATTATCATTTCGCCAAGAACTTTAGCTCAAGGAATAGACGTAGGCACGGTAGTTAGAGTTGTTCATTACGGTTTACCTGAAAGCACGAGGGAGTTTAAGCAGAGAGAGGGGAGGAAGGGGAGGAGGAAAGAGATACCCTTTACGGAAACCGTGATCTTACCGGTTACTAGATGGGATAGAGAGCTCCTCTTAAGAGGTGTTGAGGCTTTAAATAAGTGGATTTCTTTGCCTCTCGAAAAAGCCATCGTCAATCCGGATAATGAATACTTAACCTTGTTCTTAGGCCTTTTCAAGGCATACATGCCTAATAGAGGAAAGCTCACGGAAAAGGAAGCTAAGTTATTGGAAAAGCTTGGGCTATGGAAGGCGGGTAGCTTAACTAGGTTAGGTAAGCTTGCTTACCAGAAAATGAATTTCTATGAATTTGGACCGCCCTACGGAATAAAGAGGATACTAAAGGGAGACGGAGAAAGGTACTTGGAAGAGGTAGGACATTGCGATTTAGTTGAGAGATTTCAACCTGGATGTATAGATTATACGAGCGATTCTATAGTTACCGGATTGATAAGGAGAGGTGAAAAGACGAAGACCGTTACTTGTATAGTAGAAGAGCCGATACAGGGGACTAGCGTTTTAGATAGCGATCTACTCGCCTATACGATTGAGGAGTATTATAGAGTTAAGAGGGGTTGGGGTGAGGATCCCAATTTATTTAGAGATTACTATTCCGGCAGGATCCACTCCGAAGTACTATGCGTAGTAGATCCACCAACTAAAGGTTTTGGAAGGTATACGAAGATTCCGAATAGGGTTTACTGGGTAGTTTACTCTAGAACGGCGAAGCCCGTAGTTACGAAGGAAAGAACGTATTTCGTAAAACAAGCTGTAAGGCTTCCAGTAGTAGCGAGTACCGGAGGTAGATACAACGACTATACATATGGTATAAGCGTTGAACTCGATGAGAATGAGGATCTCGAATGGTTGAGAGTAGGATTAGCCCTTATAATGTTGGTTCTCAGGCTAGAATACGGAATACCGTTTGAAACGATATATTATGATTTAGCGAATATAGGGAAGAGGAAGATGTTATTCATGCACGAACCTGAAAGCGCTGGCTTACTGTTTAAGTTAGATTGGAATGAAGTTAAGAAGAACGTTGATCGATTTAAGGGAGATGAGCTAAGCGATGTCTTATTGGAAGCTCTAGACGAGCAGGCTTATTTGAGTTTAGCGTCCTATGGGTTTAGATGGGACGTAGCTATTAGAGCAGCTCAAAAGGCTTTAGACTATTTACTTCTAAAGGATAAAATCTCCCTAAAGTTAAAGGGGAAGATCGTTCACATTCCTAAACCATCTAGGGCCTTAAAACTCGCTTCAATCCAAGGAATCAGAATGCCGATAAACGATTACCTATCCTTTTCCGTTTTAGGTATTTACGATGGAGAAGAAGTGAAGGCTTCTTTCATAGTTACGGAGAGGTACGAGGTTAGCGGAGCCGAAGAATTCAATCTATACATGGATAAGCTAGCTGATCAAGGCTTTAAGTTCATAACTTACAATGTAGAGAGCTTAATTGAAATGCTTAGAGATTCGGGATTAAGGAGTGCCATGTATAAGGTGTACGGGTTAATGGGAGAAAAGCGTATTGAAAGCGTGTCCTCCCTCTTGAGAAAAGTCGGAGTTAAAGGTCCTACACCTGAAGATGAAGTGTACGAGGGTTTGGGGTGGATTAGGAAGGTTTCCCTTAAGGACGTGTGGATGGAGTTTGAGTCGAGTAAAAAGATCTTAGAGGAGAAGGGATGGCATTTGTGGCCATCGTTCATAAAGTATCTCAAGCCTAAAGCCTTAGCCTATATAGAGGAAAGCTGTAAATTGATATACCAACTATACCTAGGCTTAAAAAATTAAAAAAATAGAGGATTTACCCTCTTTTATCTATAGGTACATATTCTAGATCCACAGGTCCTACGTAATGTTGCCTCGGCCTAATTAGCCTATTTTGAGCGACGTACTCTAAAACGTGTGCGGACCAACCGGCGACTCTTGAAATGGCAAATATCGGCGTATAGAGATCTATTGGGATTCCTAAAGCATAAGCGGGTATCCCCATCCAGTAATCAACATTCGTTAAGATCTTTTTAGCGCCAAGCTCTCTAATGGCTACCTCCTCCATCTTAAGAGCGATGTCGTATAGCTTCTTTATCTCTCCTCCTTTCCTCTTCGCCATCTCTTCAGCATATCGCCTAAAGATCTTTGCTCTGGGATCGTATGCTTTATATACTCTATGACCAAAACCCATAATCCTCTCCTTCTTTCTCAGTTTTTCAAGAACGTATTCTTCAGCTTTAGAGGGATCTCCTACCTTCATAAATTCCCTCATGGCCATTTCATTCGCTCCTCCATGTAGAGGACCTCTTAAAGTTCCTATACCTGAGACGATGGCGGAATACATATCCGATAAAGTAGCCGCAGTAACTATAGCTGCAAACGCACTTGCGTTCATCCCATGTTCCGCGTAGAGTATTAGGCATACGTCCATCGTTTTCGCTTCAAACTCATCTGGTTCCTTGCCATTTAACATATAGAGGAAGTTAGCAGCATGTCCCAAATTTGGATTTGGAGGTACGTACTCCTTTCCTTCCCTAAATCTATTGAACGCTGCAACTATACATGGCATCTTAGCGGTAATCCTTATAGCTTTCCTTCCCAAAGCTTCGAGGCTATTATCCTCAGGCTCAGGATCCCAGTGACCTAACATAGATACAGCGCTTCTAAGCACTTCCATTGGGTGTGCGTTCTTAGGAACCTTCTTGAGGAAGTCGAGAACTACGTCTGGAAGATCTCTATTTTCCACTAACGTCTTTTTGAAGTCGTCGAGTTCTCTTCTCGTAGGAAGCTTTCCGTAAAGCAGTAAGTAGGTTACTTCTTCATAACAGGAATGTTCTGCTAAATCCTCTATCGAATACCCTCTGTAGTATAGCTTTCCCACATCTCCGTATATTACTGATATAGAACTTTCGCAAACGTAGATACCTTCTAGGCCTTTATGGATGACGGGCTTTTCCTGGCTCATAGGCCTTATTATAAAAAATAAATTATATTATTAATACTTTATTTATTTATGTTATTTTGACTACTGACGAACAAGTGTTTTATATATTTGCTTATAGAGTTAAAGCGTTTAGCTCATTTACCGTTCTGTATTAAACCGTATCCAGATGTAAAAGGAATGGAAATCATAGGAGCGTGACAGCCTTATTTAGCAACACTCCTAAAAGAAGACAGCTAAAAGTATATTTCCGTACCCCGATATTATACATGCATTTCTCAATAATCTCCCCTCTTTCCTATTCCTAAACCTAACAATAAAATTGAGGTGGAGAGTGAGTAGTTTAGAAATGAAATAGTCATTAAAGGGGGCACTTTTATACTTAGAAGATTAGAAAATGGATAGCGAAAAGGCTCATACGCTAGGTATTTAAGGAGGCGGTATTTTCCATAAATCCTCCTATAGCAAGCACCACTATTAATTTAGTAATTTAGTAAATAAATCAAATAACATATTAGCTATTTAGCTATAAAGTAAAGATAAGCTACATAAGGGGAACGATCGTCATGTAAATAGCCGATATTATTGCGGTAGTAATTACACCGGCTACATTAGGCCCCATAGCGTGGTAAATTATGTAATTCCTCTTGTCTAACTTTTGAGCCTCCTTCTGAGCTATCTTAGCGGTAGTTGGAACACAGGAAACTCCGGCCGGTCCTAATAAAGCATTGACCTTTCCTCTGCTTATGTAGTACATCAAAATCCCCCCTATGCTTCCTCCTATGCTTGAAAGCACTAGAGCGGTTATTCCCAAGATCAAGAGCTTTACGACCTTTGGATCTAAGATAACGTCGGGGGTTACTAGAATACCTAGCATGAGTCCTAAGAAGAAGGTAGCTCCGTTTAAGAAGACTTCGTCTGCGAACTTCTTTAGCCTCTCTATTTGAGCTTCTTTAATTACGTTTCCAATGAAGAAGGAAGCGATTAGAGGAGAGGCTACGGGGAATAGGAGGCTTAAGGTACCTCCTGCTATTATGGCGAATAAAATCTTCTCCCTAGGACTAACCCTCCTTATATCCGTTGGAGTCATCCTCACCATTCTCATCTTTCTAGGTATAGTTAACTCGGATAGCTTCCCTTGGAATAGATACAATATGCTCAGGTAGAGATAGGCTACGACCGTAATAGGGACGAATAGCTTAGGAGATAGCTTCAGAGAAGTGAATAGTACCATAGGACCGTCTGCTCCACCGATTATAGCTATGCTTGCGGCATCGTTGTAAGAAAAGCCCATAGCAACCGCTAAGGGAAAGGTTAGGATGGTTCCTAGCTCTGCAAAGACGGCTAGAAAGAAGCTAGTAAACGGCTTAGCCATCAAGAAGTCCAAGTCGGTCATAGCCCCTATACCTATGAAAACGAAGCATGCTATAGCTCCGTTTAAGAAGGTTAAGGCGTAAATCGGCTGTAACCAGTATAAAGTTGAGGCTATGACTTGTTCGGTAGCGGCCATTACGGGATTAGAGATGTTGCTTCCTACTAGAGGAGCTAAGTGAGGATTTCCGTACATTGAAGGAAAAGGAGGGTATGGAGGAAGGAAGAACTGCGCGGTATTAACGAATATCATTCCCAATCCCATAGGAACCAGAATTAAGGGTTCGGTAATCCTCTTTACTCCTAGCCAAGCTAGTATAGCTCCTATGAGGATTAAGGCTATCCTAGCTATAGCGATAGTAGGATCTATTTGAAATAGGGAAGAAATCGCCGGAAATAGCTGCCCGAGGTCTACAGTGTTCATTTTTTCTTTTCGCTCCTACTTAAGACCTTGGTTATAGCCCAAATTATCCCTGCAACTAACGTAGCTATAGCCCCTAACAAAACCGATGTTATTAATACGACCTGGAGCGATACAAATATTTCTCCAGACAACGAGATCACTCAAGTACAGCTAATACTTGTCCCACCTCTACGTTATCCCCTTCTTTAACTAATATTTCCTTCACTTTACCCGAAGACGAAGGGTAGATATCTATCTCCATCTTCATCGATTCGAGAACTAGTAATGAAGTGGAATCATCAACGGTATCTCCTGGCTTTACGTTAATCCTTAAGACTTTTCCGGATAACGGAGAAGTGACCTCTTCGCCCATAGCCAACATACACCCCCTACTAACAGTTATTTATTCTTTTTTAAACTGGCATATTTCCATGCCTTTTTGTAGGCATTTTGCTAAACCTTTTCTTCCTCTTTAACAACATGCAGAGCGTTTTGTACAACGTTGGCCTAGTTTCCTTAGGCTCTATAACTTCATCTACGTAAGCGCTAGCGGCTGCTACGTAGGGATTAGACCATTTCTCCCTATACTCATCAACCAATTTCCGTATAAGCTCCCCCCTTTCTTCAGGAGGCGTAGCTTCTATCTCTTTTTTGTAGATAATTTCAATTGCACCCTCTGGACCCATAACGGCTATTTCGGCTGTCGGATAAGCGTATATGACGTCGGCGCCGAGCTTCCTGCTACACATAGCTATGTATGCTCCTCCGTAAGCCTTCCTAACTATGACGGTGATCTTAGGTACGGTGGCCTCACTGTAAGCATAGATTACTTTCGCTCCATGTCTTATTATGCCTCCGTGTTCTTGAGCCGTGCCGGGCATGTACCCTGGGGTATCTACGAAAGTAATTAAGGGGATGTTGAAGGCATCGCAGAACCTAACGAACCTAGCTATCTTGTCTGAGGAATCTATATCTAAAACCCCTCCTAGGAACTTAGGTTGATTGGCTACGATGCCTACTACGTACCCGTTTAACCTAGCAAAGCCTACTACGGCGTTTTGAGCAAAAAATGGTTGGATTTCGAAGAAGGAATCTTTATCAAAGATCCTCCTAATTACTTCTTTAACGTCGTAAGGCTTCCTTTGATCTGCTGGAATTATCCGATTTAGTTCTTCATCTATTCGATCCCAAGGATCTCCCGTATTTATACGAGGGGGGTCTTCTTCCGCATTGCTGGGAAGATAGCTTAGTAGCTTCCTTACTGCAAGAAGCGCTTCCTTATCATCTTTAGCCATTAAAGTAGCGACTCCGCTCTTCCTAGTTTGTACGGATGCTCCTCCCAGCTGTTCTGGATCCACGTCCTCTCCGGTTACGGCCTTTACTACCTTAGGGCCTGTAATGAACATATAGCTCGTCTTATCCACCATGAAGACGAAGTCCGTTAAAGCTGGGCTGTAAACCGCTCCTCCCGCACATGGACCCATAATTACGGCTATTTGAGGTATCCATCCGGAAGCCATTACGTTTTGGAAGAAAACGCCTCCTAAGGCCGTTAAGCTATGTACGCCCTCTTGAATTCTAGCCCCTCCTGAATCGTATAAGCCTATTAGGGGTACCCCAAATTCTATAGCGAGCTTTATCGCCCACTCCATCTTCTCTAGATGGGATTTACCCATCGATCCTCCTTTATACGAGAAATCTTCCGCAAAGACTACTACCGGTCTACCTTCTACCGTCCCATACCCTATAACTATTCCGTCTCCCATAGCATCGGCCTGTTCCTCGTTGAATTCAGAACATATGGGCATTACTAGGGACTGAAGTGGAACAAAAGAGCCTGGATCTAGTAGGATTTCGAGCCTTTCCATTGCGGATAGCTTTCCTTTAGCCCGTTGTCGTTCAGAAGCTCTTATCCACTTTTCCTCTAACCTCCCCCTTATCCTCTCAAGTTTACGATATAAATCGATATTTCTTTCGTTCATTGTCGATCAAATTAGATTGAACTCCCTCCTTAATATCTTTATTGTTTCTTTCACTAAATGTTCTTTTATTGACTAATATAGCATGATAGTTGCTCGTATGGCTATTCATACCTAATGCCTCTCCCTCTTAATAGAACTTCCTTCTTATAATATGAACGCTTCGCAGTGGAGAGATCTTCCTATAATGTAGTACGATGAAAATGGTCTCTAGGAGCAGCTTATTTCCCTAAAGACTCCAAAGTCTCGTTAAAGAGCGAAGCGAATCTACACTAGCCTTAAGGTAAAACGAACGACTTAAGCGTTCGCAGCGAGAAAAGCGAAGTTCGTCCTAACATTGTCTGTTCCAAGCTATTTTTCGATCACAGATCTGTAGCGTTCTCCGACGAACTAGGCATTTCATGGCGACTTCTACTCAGGGATGTATATTTGAGGATTCGCGATAACCGTGAACGTCGGAAACCAGATAGACGATCGCTTTAATTTAGAGAAGGAAGGAGCGAGCTTACCAGTAATTTTAGTAACTCCAACCTATCTTTCAAGCTTGTAGTATACTACCTGTTTTTGGTAAGCGGGAGGTTGGTAATCTGGTTCGGCTTTTATCGCTCTTTGAAGACAATTCTCAACACAGACATGACAATAAATGCACTTAAAAGGATCGTAAGTTATAGTTTTCGTTTCAGGATCGACCTTTATAGCTACAGGTGGACATAAACGCTCGCAATCTTGACAAAGATCGCACTTCTCCATGTCGAAAACTAATATTCGGCCTCTATGTTCAGGAAAAGGCTCTCTCTTAATAAAGGGATGTCTAACTGTTGCGGGTTTCGAGAAGAGATTCTTCAATATATTTAGGAGCATGTGAACCATCTTTAACTCCCTCCGTCCTTTTTTATGTGGATTATGCGCTCGGTGCAGGCTAAGCAAGGATCTATGGATAAGACTATTACAGGTATATCCGCAACTTCATATCCTGGAAGCATAGCGAGTAACGGAGGAATGTTTGCAAGTGTTGGAGTTCGGATTTTAACCCTTTCTAGCTTGTTTGTTCCATTCCCCTTTACGTAGTAGAAAAGTTCGCCTCTAGGCTGCTCAACTCTAGCTATGGCTTCGCCCTCAGGCCATTTTTCAGGTTTAACCGCGATCTTACCTTTAGGCATACTCTTCAATGCTTCGAGAATTAGATCTATCGATTGATATACTTCGTAAAGTCTTACAACCGTCCGCGCATAAACGTCGCCGTCCTTCTCCACTACAGGCTCAAATTTGAGGTACTTGTACGCCTGATATCCATCAAGCCTAACATCTTTAGCTACCCCGCTTCCACGCGCTGTTGGGCCAACTGCTCCAAGTTTCAAGGCATCATTGTAAGATAGAATACCTTTGCCTACTGTACGCTTCTTAAATGTGGGATCCTTAAGAATTACGGGAGCGAGCTTATCCATCCTCCTTCTAAGCTCTAACATTCTTTCTTTGAAATATTCAGCTAAAGGATCTGGAATATCCCTCCTAACTCCTCCAATTGTACATGTTGAAATTATAACTCTGTTACCTCCGGTACGCTCCTGAAGATCCATCACAATCTCTCTCTCCCTCCAAAATTGCATGAAGAGGCTTTCAAATCCCATAGCATCGGCCAGAAGGCCTAGCCATAGTAGGTGACTTTCAAGTCTATTGAGCTCAGCCCATATAACCCTTAAGTATTGAGCCCTTTCAGGAACTTCGACATCCACAAGCTTCTCTAAAGCCATACAATAGCATAGAGCATGCATAAAGTTGCATATTCCACAAACCCTTTCACACAAGTATACGTTCCGCTGGTAATCGTTAAGCTCGCAAGCTCTTTCAATACCACGATGGATATAACCCATATTTACACTTACATCAACAATTTTCTCTTCATCGACCATGAACCTGAGCTGGATGGGTTCAGGTAAAACTGGATGTTGAGGACCAAAGGGGAAAATCGTATATTTCCGTCTAGTTCTACCTTCACTCATACCAATCACACCTCCAACATCTTTTAGCCTCTTTAACGGCTTCCTCAACACTATAGCCCAACTCAACTTCGTCAAAACTTTTAACCCTTTCCTCTACTGGAAGGAGTCTTACGGGAACTTTACTTAACTCTAAAACTTCTTTAACATCAACTCTAGGAATGAGCTCCTCGGTTAGCTCACGTCCTTTAAGCCCCTTCCCACCTAAGTACCTATCTATAGCATTGGCAGCTCTCCATCCAGCACCGATGGCTTCGGCAACCGAAGCGGGCCCTGTCACAACATCACCGCCAGCAAAAACTCCACGAACGTTTGTTTCCAACGTTTCAGGATCAACTTCTATCCGTCTACGTCTATCCAACTTAAGCTTGGAAGATTTAGGCGGCGTTGCAACTTGGCCTATAGCTTTAATAAAGGTATCAGCTTCGATAACAAACTCACTTCCAGGTATAGGTTCAGGTCTAGGCCTACCTGAAGCATCAGGCGCGCCAAGTCTCATCCTTATAAACTCCATTTTCACGGGAGAACTTCCAGCTAAAACTCTACTTGGAGTCGCTAGGAACTCGAATTTAACGCCTTCAGCTTCAGCTTCTTCAACCTCCCTTGGAGATGCCGGCATCTCCTTCCTAGTCCTTCTGTAAACTACCGTAACGTCTTCAGCTCCAAGCCTTAAGGAAACTCTTGCGGCATCCATAGCGCTATTACCGCCTCCTATAACTACGACTCTTTTACCTAGCTTAGGTTTTTTACCGAGAACATTGATCTCCTTTAAAAGTTGGAGACAGCTCATGACTCTCGGATTTTCTTCGCCTTCAATTCCGAGTTTAACGTCTTCATGAGCGCCCGTAGCTATGAAGATAGCGTCGTAACCCTCACCTAGTAAGGCATCCAGATCCCTAATCTTCATTTTGAGCTTGAGCTCGACTTCGGCCTCCTCCATTCTAGCGTTAATTTCGTCTTCCAAAATCTTCCTAGGAAGTCTATACTCAGGAATGTAAGCAAGCATCGCTCCTCCAGGTTTAGGAAGCTCGTCGAAAACTGTAACTTCATGACCTAGAAGTCCGAGGTAGTAAGCCGCCGTCAAGCCTGCTGGACCTGCGCCAACTACGGCAACTTTTTTACCAGTAGACTTGAATTTTTTAATGTTGAGTTTCCTAATACCGACATGATCGGCTACGAAACGTTTGAGCAACCTTATGGATATAGGTTGACCGTTTTTAGCTTGTCTACAGGCCTCCTCACAAGGAGCAAAACAAACCCTTCCGAGAATTGCCGGGAAGGGCGCTCTTTCGAGAATCGTCTGAAGAGCTTCCATATATTTTCTCTGGCTAATAAGCCTAATATACCTTGGAACATCTATTCCAGCTGGACATCGCTGAGCGCACTTCGCCTTTACCCTAAATTTTGGAGGTTGAATGCCCACTGCAGGTTTTAGGAGGGTTGTTTGGGTAGCATCGGCGGTTTTTAAAAATCTCCCTCCGAGGTCAGGGTTCAAACCTACAATGTTAAGGTTAAACATATCCTTTACTTCATTTTCAGCAAGAAATGCA